>JANNDB010000502.1:0-1676 GCA_031387285.1 Betaproteobacteria bacterium
CCGCAGCTGGACGCAGGCGTGGCCGACAGCACGCTGGTGCTGGTCGACCTCGGGCGTGGCCGCCAGCGCATGGGTGGCAGCATCCTGGCGCAGACGCTGGCCCAGGTTGGCGACGAAGTCCCCGATCTGGACCATCCGCAGGATCTGGTCGCCCTGGTGCAGGCCGTCAACGCGTTGCGCGCTTCGGGCATGCTGCTGGCCTACCATGACCGCAGCGACGGCGGGCTGTTCGCCACGGTGTGCGAAATGGCCTTTACCGGCCAACTCGGAGTGGCCCTGAACGTGGATATGCTGGTGACCGAAGGCGACGGCATCAGCGACAGCCGCGCCGAATACGGTGACAGCAAGAACTGGGCGGGGCAGGTGAGCGCGCGGCGCGCGGAACTCACACTGAAGGCCCTGTTCAACGAAGAACTGGGTGTGGTGTTGCAGATCGCCACCGAGCACCGCGACGCGGTGATGCAGGTGTTGCGCGCACATGGCCTGAGCCGCTGGAGCCACTGTATCGGCAAGACACGCCCGGCAGGTGGCGCGGTGGCTTCGGGCGTGGGTGAAGTGCAGGTCTGGCGGGATGCGCAGCAGGTGTTTGGCGCCAGTGTGCAGGACTTGCAGCAGGTCTGGGACAGTGTGAGCTGGAAGATCTGCCGGCTTCGCGACAACCCGGAATGCGCCGACGCCGAACATGCCGCTGCGGGTGATCCGCAGGACCCCGGGCTGCATATCGTGTTGCCGGGCGCCCTGGCCGCGCCGGCGGTGCTGTCGGCGCGCCCCAAGGTGGCGGTGTTGCGCGAGCAGGGCGTCAACTCGCACATGGAGATGGCCTACGCCTTCACGCAGGCGGGTTTTGATGCATTCGACGTCCACATGAGTGACCTGCAGGCCGGCCGGGTGAAGCTGGACGCCTTCCAGGGCCTGGTCGCGTGTGGCGGTTTCAGTTACGGCGATACGCTGGGCGCGGGCATCGGCTGGGCCCGCTCGATCACCTTCAATGCGGCCCTGTCGGAACAGTTCCGCAGCTTCTTTGCCCGTTCCGACAACTTCGGCCTGGGTGTATGCAACGGCTGCCAGATGTTCGCCGAGCTGGCCGACATCATCCCGGGTGCGCAGCACTGGCCGCGCTTCACCACCAACCTGAGCGAGCGTTTCGAGGCCCGCCTGTCCATGGTCGAGGTGCTCGATTCGCCCAGCCTGTTCCTTGCCGGGATGGCGGGCGCCCGGCTGCCCATCGCGGTGGCGCATGGCGAGGGGTATGCCAACTTCCGCTACCGCGGTGACGCGGGCAAGGTGATCGCCGCCATGCGCTTTACCGACAACCACGGTGCCGCGACCGAAACCTATCCGTTCAATCCGAACGGAAGCCCGGGCGGGCTCACAGCGGTGACCACGGCAGATGGCCGCTTCAGCGCCATGATGCCGCACCCCGAGCGCGTGTTCCGCAATATCCAGTTGAGCTGGACTTCCGGCAATCAGGACGAACTGAGTCCGTGGATGGAGATCTGGCGCAATGCGCGGCGGTGGGTGGGTTAGTCGCAAAGCCTTACCGGCTAGCTGCCCAACACGCCCAACAGCCCGCTCACATCCCCACCGGATACCCATCCTTGCGGTGGTCCGAAGCCGCGATGTAGCCGTGTTCGGTCTTCATCGCCATCTGGGCGCAGCCGAATTCGGTCTCAAAG
>JANNDB010000534.1:0-6592 GCA_031387285.1 Betaproteobacteria bacterium
CATCGTGTCGCCAGGGGATGGCGCCTTCTACGGGCCCAAGATCGAATACACGCTGAAGGACGCGATCGGGCGCCAATGGCAGTGCGGCACGATGCAGGTGGATTTCAACACGGCCGAGCGCCTCGGCGGGGAATATGTGACCGACTCCAGCGGCCGCGCGCACCCGGTCATGTTGCACCGCGCCATCGTGGGAAGCCTGTAGCGCTTCATCGGAATCCTGCTGGAGCAGCACGCCGGCGCGATGCCGGCCTGGCTCGCGCCGGTGCAGGTTTCGATCCTCAATATCACCGACCAACAGGCAGAATACGCCCGTAACGTAGCGAAAACGCTGCAAAATCAAGGTCTTAGGGCTAACCTCGACCTCCGAAACGAGAAGATTACGTATAAAATACGGGAGCATTCGATGCAGAAGCTGCCCTACATCCTGGTCGTTGGTGACAAGGAAATGGCCGCTGGTGCCGTCGCAGTGCGCGCCCGGGGCAATATTGACCTCGGAGTGATGTCCCTCGATGCGTTCGCGCAAAAAATCGCTGGTGACATTACGCACAAGTCTGTTGTCTGAGTTGTGACTAACCCCGATTGCAGTTTTGTCTGCGTGCACTTACGCGGCTTTTGATGCCCATGGGGCACCGTATTGTGTGAAGGATTGAACCATCGCTACTGAATTTCGTGACCGCCGTCACCGTGAAGAACGCAAGCACCGTCTGAACCGCGAGATCATGTCTCCGGAAGTCCGCCTCTCGGGGCCGGAGAACGAACCGATGGGAGTCGTCAGCCTGATGGAAGCGCTGCGGCTCGCCGGTGAGATGGATGTGGACCTGGTAGAAATTTCCGCTACGGCCAACCCGCCGGTCTGTCGCTTGATGGACTACGGCAAGTTCAAGTACCAGGAGCAGAAGAAGGCGGCGGAGGCGAAGTCCAAGCAGACGGTCATCGAGATCAAGGAGATCAAGTTTCGTCCGGGAACGGATGACGGCGACTACAACATCAAGATGCGCAATATCCGGCGCTTCCTGGCTGAGGGCGACAAGTGCAAGATCACCTTGCGCTTTCGGGGTCGCGAGATCACCCACCAAGAACTGGGCATGGCGCTGTTGAACCGGATTCGTACCGAGTTGGCCGATTCCATCCTGGTCGAGCAGTTTCCCAAGCTCGAAGGGCGCCAGATGATCATGATGATCGCGCCCGGCAAGAAAAAGCCCGCCTCGGCCAAGCCGGCGGCGGCAGATGCGGCGGTAAGCGCGGCGTCTTGAGAGGTTAGGCGGGGTCAAAGCCGCCAACACGTGGTGAACTCCGGTTCGCCACAACAAGTGTCTCGGGGCCAACAAGGCTGCAAACCGTTTGCAGACGCCTCACGAGCACAAGCTAACAGGAGCATTCAATGCCCAAGATGAAGACCAAGAGCGGTGCGAAAAAGCGCTTCCGCGTTCGTCCCGGTGGAACCGTCAAGCGCGGCCAAGCCTTCAAGCGTCACATCCTGACCAAGAAGACCACCAAGAACAAACGCCACTTGCGGGGCCCCGTGGGCGTACATGAGACCAATATGGGTCACATGGCGCAGATGCTGCCCGGCTTTGGCATTTAACAACGACGAACAAGGAGTAAACACATGCCTCGCGTCAAACGTGGTGTAACGGCTCGCGCCCGCCACAAAAAAGTTCTTGCCCTCGCCAAGGGTTTCCGCGGTCGCCGCGGCAACGTATTCCGCATCGCCAAGGAAGCGGTGATGAAGGCCGGGCAATATGCCTACCGTGATCGCCGTACCAAGAAGCGCGTGTTCCGCCAGTTGTGGATCGCCCGTATCAACGCGGCAGCGCGCCAGTGCGGCCTGACCTACAGCCAGTTCGCCAACGGCCTGAAGAAAGCCGGCATCGAGATCGACCGCAAGGTGCTCTCGGACATCGCCGTGCATGACATGGCCGCGTTCAGCGGCATCGTGGAGCAGGTCAAGGCCAAGCTCGCAGCTTGAGTTCACTTCCGGCGCGGTCCATGGGGTAGCGCCGGTCGCCACAGAAACAAGGGCTAGCGCTTGCCAGGGCACTAGCTCTTTTTTTCATCCATATTTCATCCATACGAGGCTGTATGAACGAGTTGGACACCATCGTCAACACCGCACGCGCGACCTTCGGCCAGGCCACCACGCCCGCTGATCTGGAGAACGTCAAGGCAGTGTTCCTGGGCAAGGCTGGGCGCATCACCGAACTGATGAAGGGCCTGGCGTCTCTGCCGATCGACGAAAAGAAGGCACGCGGCGCGGCCATCAACCTGGCCAAGCAGGCCATCGAGGCGGCCCTCACGGCGCGCCGCGAAGCGCTGGCTGCCGCCGAGCTGCAGGCGCAGTTACGCGCAGAGGCGCTGGACGTCAGCTTGCCGGGACGGCGCCGCACTCCGGGCGGCTTGCATCCGATCTCGCTTTCCACCGAACGCATCGAGGCCATCTTCGGCTCGATGGGGTTCGAGGTGGCACAAGGGCCGGAGATCGAGGCGGACTGGTTCAACTTCACCGCGCTCAACACGCCCGAAGACCACCCGGCGCGCTCCATGCACGACACGTTCTACGTGGAGGGCGGCAGCGCGGGCACCCCCAACCTGTTGCGCACCCACACCAGCCCGGTGCAGATCCGCCACGCGGTACAACACGTCAAGAAATACCGCCACCTGATCGACGCCGGGCAGCCCATGCCGGAGATCCGGGTCATCGTGCCCGGGCGCACCTACCGCGTGGACAGCGATGCCACGCATTCGCCCATGTTCCACCAGGTCGAAGGCCTGTGGGTGGGTGAGAACATCTCGTTCAAGGACCTGAAGGTCATCTACCTCGACTTCATCCAGTCCTTCTTCGAAACCAGGGATCTGGACATCCGCTTTCGGCCCAGCTTCTTCCCGTTCACCGAGCCCAGCGCCGAAATAGACATCATGTTCGGCACCGGCCCGCTGAAAGGCCGCTGGCTCGAAGTGTCAGGCTCGGGGCAGGTGCATCCGCAGGTGATCCGCAACATGGGCCTGGACCCGGAGACCTACATCGGTTTCGCCTTTGGCTCTGGCATAGACCGCCTGACCATGCTGCGCTACGGCGTGGATGACCTGCGCCTGTTCTTCGACGGCGACATGCGTTTCCTCTCTCAATTCGCCTGAAACCAGGGTACCGATCATGCAATTCCCTGAATCCTGGCTGCGCGAATTCTGCGACCCCGCTCTCACCACCCGAGAGCTGGCGGACGCCCTGACCATGACCGGTCTGGAGGTTGAAGAACTCAAGACCGTCGCGCCGCCGTTCTCGCATATCGTGGTGGGTGAAATCCGCACGGCAGAGCAACACCCCAACGCCGATCGCCTGCGCGTATGCAGCGTGGACGTGGGTGCTGCCGAACTGCTGCATATCGTCTGCGGCGCTCCGAACGCCCGCGTCGGCATCCGCGTGCCATGTGCGCTGGTAGGCGCCGAGCTGCCGCCGGGTGCCGACGGCAAGCCATTCGTGATCAAGGTCGGCAAACTGCGCGGCGTGGAAAGCCAGGGCATGTTGTGCTCGGCGCGCGAACTGCAATTGTCTGAAGACCATGGCGGCCTGCTGGAGTTGCCGGCCGATGCGCCACTGGGCCAGAACGTGCGCGAACTGCTGCGCCTGGACGACAGCCTGCTGACGGTCAAGCTCACACCCAACCTGGCGCATTGCCTGAGCGTCTACGGCGTGGCGCGTGAAGTTGCCGCGCTGACCGACGCGCCGTTGCGCTCGCCGCAGTTTGCGCCGGTTCCGGTCAGCATCCCCGATACGCTGCCGGTCAAGGTCAGTGCAGTCGACCTGTGCGGACGCTTTTCCGGGCGCATCGTGCGCAACGTCAACACGCAGGCGGCGACACCGCAATGGATGGTGGACCGGCTGGCGCGTTGTGGCCAGCGCAGCGTGACGGCGCTGGTGGACATCTCCAACTACGTGATGTTCGAATACGGCCGGCCGTCCCACATCTTTGATGTGGACAAGATCCACGGTGGCCTCGACGTGCGCTGGGGCAGGGCGGGGGAACAACTCAAGCTGCTCAACGGCAATACCGTCAGCGTCGATGAAAAGGTCGGTGTCATTGCCGACGACCTGCAGGTCGAATCGCTTGCCGGCATCATGGGTGGCGACGCCACGGCCGTGTCCGACGCCACACGCAACATCTACGTCGAAGCGGCGTTCTGGTGGCCCAAGGCCGTAGCCGGCCGTTCGCGCCGCTACAACTTTTCCACCGACGCCGGGCACCGCTTCGAACGCGGTGTGGATCCGAGTCTCACCGTCGAGCACATTGAACGCATCACCCAGCTCATCCTCGATATCTGCGGCACGCCCGACACCCGCTGCGGCCCGATCGACGACCAGCGCGTGAACCTGCCCCTGAACGCACCCGTCACGCTGCGGGTGGCGCGTGCCGCCAAGGTGATCGGCATGCCGGTGACGCTGGCGCAATGCGCCGACGCCCTTACGCGGCTTGGCCTCGCGCCGGTGTCAGTTCCCGGCGGCGGGCAGGGCGACGATCACGGACGCATCACGGTGACACCGCCACCGTACCGCTTCGACATCACGCTCGAAGAAGACCTGATCGAGGAGGTAGTGCGCATCGTCGGCTACAACAAGCTGCCGAATACGCCGCCGTTGGCGCCCATCACCGCCAAGCTGCGTCCCGAAGCGCAGCGCAGCGCGTATGCTGTGCGGCGCGCGCTGGCCGCGCTGGGTTACCAGGAAACCATCAACTACAGCTTTGTCGACGAGCGCTGGGAGCGTGAGCTGGCCGGCAACCGAACCCCGATCAAGCTGCAAAACCCGATCGCCAGCCAGATGGGGGTGATGCGCTCTTCGCTGCTGGGCTCGCTGCTGCAGACGCTGAAGTTCAACCTTGACCGCAAGGCAACCCGGGTGCGCGCTTTCGAGATCGGTCGCGTGTTCCTGCACGACGCCTCGGTGCAGAACACCGACACCACCGTGGAAGGCTTTCACCAGCCCCTGCGCGTAGCCGCCATGGCCTGTGGCGGCGTGGATGCGGCGCACTGGGCCGAGAAGGACCGCCCGGCGGACTTCTTCGACGCCAGTGGCGACGTATCTGCCCTGCTGGCGCCGCTGCAGCCCCAGTTTGTTGCGGCCGAGCATCCGGCCATGCACCCCGGTCGCTGCGCCCGGGTGACGGTCGACGGCGTGTCCATCGGCTTTGTGGGCGAGCTCCACCCGCAGTGGCGCCAGGGCTACGAGCTTCCTGGCGCCCCCGTGATGTTCGAGCTTGAACTCGACGCCGTGCTGCATCGCCCGGTGCCGCTGTTCCGCCCGGTGCCCAGGTTGCAGCCGGTGCAGCGCGATATCGCCGTGCTGGTGGCCGAGTCGGTGAGCCATTCCGCGCTGATGGCGGCGATCTGGTCGGCGCCCGCGGGCGGCCTGCTGCGCGACGCCACCCTGTTTGACGTGTACCGCCCCAAGGCGGCGCTGGCAAGTAGTGCAGACACGGTTGTTGTAAGCGCGCACGGCGCTGAAAAAAGCCTGGCCGTGCGCTTGACGCTCAACAGTGACGAAGCTACGCTGACCGAAGAGCAGATTGATGCAGCGGTGCAGGCCATCGTGACCCGATTGGCCAGCGAAGTCGGTGCCCGGCAACGGGCTTGAGCGCAGGCAGCAATAGCCGGACAACAAGAGCGTCAGGAAGCGTTTTTCGCCATGGAATTCACCATCGAGAGCCTGGAGACACCGGCTTTGACCAAGGCCCAGCTGGCAGAACTGCTGTTTGAGCAGATCGGTTTGAACAAGCGCGAGTCGAAAGACATGATCGATGCCTTCTTCGATCTCGTCTCGGGCAGTCTGGTGGAAGGCACTGACGTCAAGATCTCGGGTTTCGGCAACTTCCAGATCCGCACCAAGGCGCCGCGTCCCGGCCGCAACCCGCGCACCGGCGAGGCGATCCCGATCGAGGCGCGCCGTGTCGTCACTTTCCACGCCAGTCACAAGCTCAAAGACCAGATCCAGGACGAAGGGCGCACGCCGCCGGCGGCTGCCGCCCACTAGCCGCAGCCGCTCAAAACGGGGCCGGCAGGCCCCTTTTTTCTGCCCAATTGCGCACGCCGAAGAACATTTTTCACAACCCGTCACGAAGTCGCTTTGCATCTGGCAGAACTTAGAGTAACCTCAAAGCTTTCTCGCCTACCGCTTTGATTTCAATGGGGAAAACACTCCCGCTCATACCTGCCAAACGCTACTTCACCATCGGTGAAGTGGGCGATTTGTGTGGCGTCAAGCCCCATGTGCTGCGTTATTGGGAGCAGGAGTTCACGCAGTTGCGGCCGATGAAGCGGCGCGGCAACCGGCGCTACTACCAGCACCACGAAGTGCTCATGATCCGGCGCATCCGCGATCTGCTCTACGACCAGGGTTTCACCATCAGTGGCGCGCGCAACAAGATGCAGGAAGTGCTGCAGGTGGAGCGCGACAAACGCAAGAACGGCGAGGTATTGCTTGATGGCGTCGAGGTCATAGAGGCGCCCGATTCCGAGCTCGAAGACTTCGCCGACAGCGACCTCGACGGCATCGCCGACGGGAGCGATAGCCACCTTGTGATGGTGCGCCGCGAACTCTCCG
>JANNDB010000529.1:0-11756 GCA_031387285.1 Betaproteobacteria bacterium
GCTTTGTGCTGACCAAATAATGCCCGCCGGGCGCATCTGAAAATCTGTTGTTGAAAGAATTGATATGGCTATCGTTGAAGTCAAGGTTCCCCAGTTGTCGGAGTCGGTTGCCGAGGCAACCCTGCTGCAGTGGAAGAAGAAAGTTGGCGAGAGTGTCGCCATCGATGAGATCCTGATCGAGGTGGAAACTGACAAGGTGGTTCTGGAAGTGCCGGCACCGTCTGCCGGCGTGCTGGTCGAACTCGTTGCACCTGACGGCGCAACCGTGGCGGCCGAGCAACTGATAGCCCGCATCGATACCGAGGGGCGGGCAGTTGCTGCAGCGCCCTCCAGTGCGACCGCCGCCGCAGCGCCGGCGGCTGCTGCGCCTGTCGCCGCGCCCGCCATGGCTGGCGTGCCGATGCCGGCCGCGGCAAAGCTGATGGCAGACAACCAGATGGCTGCCGGGTCGGTGCCAGGCAGCGGCAAGGACGGTCGCGTGACCAAGGGGGATGTCCTGGCGGCGGTGGCCAACCCGGCGCCGTCGCGTCCGGCTGCGCCTGCCAGTGTGCCGGCCGCCGCGGCGCCGACGGCCAGTCTGCCCCAGGTACCCACGGCGCGGCCAGACTTCGGCGACCGCCCGGAGCAACGCGTACCGATGAGCCGCCTGCGCGCCCGGGTGGCTGAACGCTTGCTGCAATCGCAGTCCACCAATGCGATCCTGACGACCTTCAACGAGGTGAACATGGCGCCGGTGATTGAAATGCGCAAGCGTTTTCAGGAAAAGTTCGAGAAGGAGCATGGTGTCAAGATCGGCTTCATGAGCTTTTTCGTGAAGGCAGCCGTGCATGCCCTGAAGAAATACCCGGTGCTCAACGCTTCGGTTGATGGCAATGACATCGTCTACCACGGTTACTTCGACATCGGCATCGCGGTTGGCTCGCCACGCGGTCTGGTGGTCCCGATCCTGCGCAATGCAGATCAGATGGGATTTGCCGACATCGAGAAAAAGATCTCCGAATACGGCGTCAAGGCGCGCGACGGCAAGCTCGGCATCGAGGACATGACCGGCGGCACCTTTTCGATCTCCAACGGCGGCGTATTTGGCTCCATGTTGTCGACCCCCATCATCAACCCGCCGCAGTCCGCCATTCTTGGTGTGCACGCCACCAAGGACCGGGCGGTCGTGGAAAACGGGGTGGTGGTGGTGCGTCCCATGAACTACCTGGCCATGAGTTATGACCATCGCATCATCGACGGCCGCGAAGCGGTCCTCGGCCTGGTGGCCATGAAGGAGGCACTGGAAGATCCGGCCCGCCTGCTGTTCGATATCTAGGGGCGGGCAATGGCACAACAATTTGACGTGGTCGTCATCGGTGGCGGTCCGGGTGGATACATCGCCGCGATTCGTGCGGCACAACTGGGCCTGAGCGTGGCCTGCATCGACGAGTGGAAAAACGCCAAGGGCGGCCCGGCTCCCGGTGGCACCTGTACCAATGTGGGCTGCATCCCGTCCAAGGCCTTGCTGCAATCTTCCGAGCACTACGAACACGCTGGGCACCATTTCGCCGATCACGGCATTACCATCAAGGAACTGGGACTCGATCTGGGCAAGATGCTGGCCCGCAAGGACGCCGTTGTGCGGCAGAACAACGAAGGCATCCTGTACCTGCTCAAGAAGAACAAGGTCAGCTTCTTTCACGGACGCGCATCCTTTGCCGGTGCTGCCCAAGACGGCCTCTACGAGATCGCGGTGGCCTCGGATACGCCGCAGAGCGTTGCCGCCCGGCACGTGATCGTTGCCACCGGATCGACGGCGCGCGCATTGCCTGGCGCGCCCTTCGACGAAGAGCGCATCCTGTCCAACGACGGTGCCTTGCGCATGGGCGCCGTGCCCGCCACCCTTGGACTGATCGGATCGGGCGTGATCGGGCTGGAGATGGGGTCGGTGTGGCGTCGCCTGGGTGCGGCGGTCACCGTACTGGAGGGGTTGCCGACATTCCTGGGTGCGGTGGACGAGCAGATCGCGAAAGAGGCACGAAAGGCGTTTGACAAGCAGGGACTCAAGATTGAACTCGGCGTCAAGGTCGGCGAAGTCAAGGCGGGCAAGAAAGGGGTCACGGTGGCCTACACCAATGCCAAGGGCGAGGCGCAGACATTGGCGGTTGACCGGCTGATCATTTCCATTGGCCGCGTGCCCAATACAGCAGGGCTGAACCCGGCTGCGGTCGGTCTCGCATTGGACGAGCGCGGCGCGGTGGTTGTGGATGATTCCTGCAAGACCAATCTTCCCAACGTCTGGGCCGTGGGCGATGTGGTGCGCGGCCCGATGCTGGCGCACAAGGCGGAAGAGGAGGGCGTGGCGGTGGCCGAGCGTATTGCCGGCCAGCACGGGCACGTCAACTTCAATACCATTCCATGGGTCATCTACACCAGTCCCGAGATCGCCTGGGTCGGGCAGACCGAGCAACAGCTCAAGGCGGCGGGTCGGGCCTACCGCTCCGGCAGCTTCCCGTTTCTGGCCAATGGCCGTGCCCGGGCTCTGGGCGACACGACCGGCATGGTGAAAATGCTCGCAGATGCCACCACCGACGAAATTCTGGGCGTGCACATTGTTGGCCCGATGGCGAGTGAGCTGATCGCGGAGTGTGTAGTGGCAATGGAGTTTCGCGCCAGCAGCGAAGACATCGCCCGTATCTGCCACGCCCACCCGTCGCTGAGCGAATCGACCAAGGAAGCTGCCCTGGCAGTCGATCGGCGCTCACTCAATTTCTGACGTGCACGTGACGGCTCCCCTGTCGGGCCCTGGCGGGTTGGCGTGACCACGGTTCTGCAAGCCTACCGGCGCGAGCTGGGCCTGCGCGGTTACCGGGAGGATCCCGGCCAACTCGCCGCGGTAGCGGCTCTGGACCGCTGCCTCGCAGACTGGAACGCCTACCGGGCGCAGCGCTCCAACGCGCTCAAGAAGTTGGTGAACCGGCCAGACATTCCGCGTGGGGTCTACCTGTATGGCGGCGTGGGGCGCGGCAAAAGCTTTCTGATGGATTGCTTTTACGGCGTTGTCCCGCTGCAGCGCAAGACGCGTCTGCACTTTCATGAGTTCATGCGTGAGGTGCACCGCCAGCTTGCGGCGTTGCAGGGCACGGTGAACCCGTTGGACGCGCTGGCCGTGCAGGTAGCCAGGAAATACCGGCTGATCTGCTTTGACGAATTTCACGTCGCCGACATCACTGACGCCATGATCCTGCACCGCCTGCTTGGCGCATTGTTCGCGCAGGGTGTGGGGTTTGTCACCACATCCAACTTCCGGCCCGACGACTTGTATCCAAATGGTCTGCACCGTGACCGCATCCTGCCTGCCATCGCGCTGCTGAACACCCGGCTGGAGGTCGTCCCTATCGGTGGTGGGGAGGATTACCGGCGCCGCGTCATGCAGCAGGTACGCCTGTACCACGTGCCAGCGGATGCCGCCGCGGACGAACAGATGCGCAAGGCATTCGACAGCCTGGCCGAAACCCATGACGAGGATCCGGTATTGCACGTCGAAGCGCGCGAGATACGCGCCCGCCGGCGGGCTGGCGGTGTCGTCTGGTTCGATTTCAAGACCCTGTGCGGCGGTCCGCGCTCGCAGAACGACTACCTGGAGATCGCTTCCTGTTTCCACACCGTGTTTCTGAGTGGCGTTCCCGCCATGCCCGTGCGCATGGCGTCGGAGGCCCGCCGATTCACCTGGTTGGTGGACGTGCTCTATGACAGGCGGGTCAAGCTGGTCATGTCAGCCGAAGTGGCCCCAGAGGAGTTATATACCGAAGGACCGCTGGCGCACGAGTTTGTGCGCACGGTGTCGCGTCTGCATGAAATGCAGACGCAGGCTTTCGCAATGCAGGAGCGCCGCTTGGTGGACACCGATCTCGTATGAAGCAACTTCTTGCCCTGGGCCTTGTCATGGCCTCACTGCTGGCCCTCGCACAACCATCCACGCCCGACACGGTGGCGGCACGCGATGCTGCCGAGCATGCCCGCATACGACAGGAGCGGGCGGAGGCGCTGGCGCGCTTCCAGGCGCAGGATGCACAGTGCTACCAGCGCTTCGCCGTAACCGATTGTCTGTCTGAGGTGCGCGTGCAGCGGCGCCTGCTGTTGGCTGAGCTGAAACGCCAGGAGATCTCCCTTAACGACGCCCAACGCAAGCGACGTGCAGCAGATCAATTGCTGCGCGCCGACGAAAAGGCGGCAGCCAGACCCTGAACGTGCTCAGGAGTCCAGTGGCTCCAGCTTGATGACAACCAGGGAGAGGTTGTCGCCACCGCCCTGGGCTCTGGTGCGCGCCTTGTCGATCAGGAACTCGCTGGCTTCGCGCGCAGAAAGCCGCTCCAGGACACCCGCCATCTCATCATCCGTGAAATAGTGCCAGACGCCGTCGCTACAAACCAGCAGGCTGTCGCCGGTACGAAGCTTCGCAATGAAATGGACATCTACTGGAGGCTCGGTCTCGGTACCCAGGCAACCCATCAGGATGTTCGACTGGGGATGCGAGTTCGCCTGCTCAGCGGTGATTTCGCCACGCTTGACCAACAGCTGAACGTACGAGTGGTCCAGGGTCTTGCGAACGAACTTTCCATTGTGGTAATGGTAGACGCGCGAGTCACCCGAATGCGCCCAATGGCAGTCCCCACCGGGGTTGATCAAGAAGGCGGCGATCGTGCTGTGCGGCTCCTCTTCGGCGGAAATAGCGGTGAGCTTGATGACCACGTGGGCTTCCCGCGCAACCTGCATGAGCAGCGCGGCGCCATCATCGGACTCCGGCGAGTAGCGCTCGAACAACTGGCGCGCAGTCATGATGACCTGGTCCGAGGCCTTGCGGCCACCGCTGCGCCCACCCATGCCGTCGGCCACTATGCCCAGAATGCAGCCATTGAAGCGGGTGTGCGTCAGCAAAGCGACACGATCCTGCTGGTAGTCCCGGTCCCCCTTATGGATTCCAGTTGCTGCGGTGAGCCGGTAGCCTTTGGTCATTTATGTCCTGCATGCGCGGGCCAAGCCCCGAAGCCGGGGTGCAAGCACGTATTATCAGAGTGCGAGATGCGCCAATAGGGCGCGTTCGCCAATGCCAACGATTCTAGACCCAAGCCCATGGACTCCAACCTGCACTCGCTGGACCGCCGCCTCATCGAGTTGACGATGGAACATGCCGATCTTGACGCCATGATCGATCGTGCGGCTCTGGTCATGCCGCTGGACGAATTGCTGTTGCGGCGCCTGAAGAAGCGCAGGCTGGCGCTCAAGGATGAAATGAGCCGCATCCGCCGGTCGCTTACGCCCAACGAGCCGGCCTGAACCATGCGCTGCCGGGCTGTTTGCAGGGTGAAAGTTGTGCAGTGGTCCTGAAGGAGCAGGTAGCGCGGGCGTTTGCCCCCGGCAGCGCGCTGTCGTGCAGCGTCGAGGCGTTCCAGCCGCGCGCGGGCCAGACCGAGATGGCGCTGGCCATTGCCGAGACAATAGACAGCGGTGGCCTGCTGGTGGTCGAAGCAGGCACCGGAGTTGGAAAGACCTATTCCTATCTCGTGCCGGCGCTTCTCAGTGGTGCCCGCGTGTTGATCTCCACCGCCACCAAGACGCTGCAGGACCAACTGTATGCGCGTGATCTTCCGCAACTGGTTGCCGCGCTGGGCTTGCCACTGCGCACGGCGCTGCTCAAGGGACGTTCCAGTTACCTCTGTATTCAACGCCTTGAGACCGCGCGCCAGGCCAGCGGCATGGCTGACCGGTTTGCGGCGCGAACGCTCGCCAAGGTGGAGCAGTGGGCGCTGCGGACCCGGACCGGCGACCTCGCCGAACTGGAAGGGTTGGACGAGCGCTCCCCGGTATTGCCGCTGGTCACATCCACACGCGACAACTGCCTGGGTGCGCAGTGCCCGCACGCGCGCGCCTGCCATGTGAACCTGGCACGACGCGAGGCCCTTGCGGCTGACGCCGTGGTGATCAACCACCACCTGTTTTTTGCCGACATGGCGGTGCGCGAATCGGGAGTCGCGGAGTTGTTGCCGACCGTGCAGACCGTTGTATTTGACGAAGCGCACCAGATCAACGAAACCGGGTTGCAGTTTCTAGGCCGGATGCTTGGCACCGGGCAAGTGCTTGATTTCGCGTCCGACCTGCTGGCTGCAGGCCTGCAGCAGGCGCGCGGCACCGCTGACTGGAACCAGATTGCTGGCGCTGCCGAGCGCGCGGCGCGCGACCTGCGCATGGTGGTTGGCCGTCTGCCCGCAACGCGCCTGGCATGGCCCGATGCATCCCCGCAGGGGGTGGATTCTCCAGCCTGGAGCGAGGCGCTTGCTGTGCTGAAGCAGACGTGTGTCGACATCGCCTTGCTGATTGAGCCGCTGGCTGAGCTCGGGCCGGACTTCCAGCGGCTGGCCGAGCGCGCCAACGGCCTGGCAACACTGGCGGAGTCCTTTCTGGCGGACCGGGATCCCGACGCGGTTCGCTGGCTTGATGTCGGCACGCAACTGCGGCTGGTGGAATCCCCGCTGGATATTGCAAAGGCCATGCAGGAGCGTCTGCTCAAGCCGATGCAGGAGCCGGACAACCGGAGGTCCTGGATTTTCACTTCGGCAACCCTGGGCGACGAGGCCCATCTGCGCTGGTTCACCGAGCCATGCGGGTTGGAACAGGCGCGAACCTTGCAGGTGCAAAGTCCGTTCGACTACCCGAGCCAGGCGGCGTTGTATGTGCCGCGCGGCCTGCCACGCCCGGCTGACCCGGGCCATGCGGAGGCGGTCGCGGCGCTGGCGGGAAGCGCAGCGCTGCAGCTCGGTGGGCGCACGATGGTGCTCACCACGACCTTGCGGGCGCTGCGTACCATCAGTGAGAAACTGCAGGCACAGTGTTCGCCGCGGCTGGACGTGCTGGTGCAGGGGAGCGGACCCAAACGGGAGCTGATGGAACGACTGCGCAATGCCACCCGACCAGGCGCGCGCGGTTGCATTCTGGTCGGATCCGCCTCATTTTGGGAGGGGGTTGACGTCCCCGGAGACGCGCTCCAGCTCGTCGTCATTGACAAACTCCCGTTTCCCCCGCCGAACGACCCGTTGGTGGAGGCGCGAGCGAACAGGCTCAAGGCGCTTGGCCGCAGCGCCTTCAATGATTATTTTCTGCCCGAAGCGGCGGTTGCCCTTAAACAGGGGGCAGGGCGCCTGATCCGGCGCGAATCGGATCAAGGCCTGTTGCTGCTGTGCGACACGCGGCTGGTTTCAATGGCCTATGGCCGCCGTTTGCTGGCGGCCCTGCCGCCGATGCGGCGTCTGCTGACTGAGGAGGACTGGACGGCCGCCCTGGAGGTTCTTACCAGACCTTCCACCACGGCGTAGAGTCAGGCCGGCCGCCTTTGGTCACAAAGTCGCCATTCGGGTAACTGGATTCCAGGATGCGGCGCGAGTCATCGCGCAGCTGGGTCATTCCCAGGGCGTCATAGGATTTCACAAGAATGTAGAGCGCCTCCTCCAGCGCCGGTACCTCCCGGTAGTCCGTCAGCGCGGCCTGGGCCCGATTGACGGCGGCCAGATAGGCCCCGCGCTTGAAGTAGTACCGTGCCACATGCACTTCGTATTCAGCGAGTGAATTGACGATGTAGTTCATGCGAGCCCGCGCATCCGGCGCATACCGCGATGCAGGGAAACGTGCCACCAACTCCTTGAAAGCGTCAAACGACTCCTTGGCCGCCTTCTGGTCACGCTCCGAAAGATCCTGGCGCGTGAGAAAAGCAAAGAATCCGAGGTCGTCGTTGAAGTTAACAACACCTTTCAGGTACAGCGCGTAATCCAGTGCCGGGCTGGCAGGGTGCAGCTTCACAAAGCGGTCCAGCGTGGCGATGGCCTGTGCTGCCTCGCCCGCCTTGTATTGGGCGTAGGCCTTGTCGAGCTGCGCCTGCTGCGCCAGTGGCGTCCCGGCAGCCCGTCCTTCCAGCTTTTCGAGCAGCGAGACGGCCTTGTCGTATGAACCTGCGTTCATCTCGTCCTTGGCCTCGGCATACAGTTTGTTGGGGCTCCAGTTGGCGGTCTTGTCGGTTGGCGTGGACGAACAACCACCCAGCGTCAGCGCCCCGAGCGTCAATGCCACGACGCCCAGCATCCATAATTTGCCACCAGCCATGGGCACAGCCCTCCTGAAAGATTCCGTTTTGATTATATCGGGCGACCCCTCGATTCCTGACTTCGAAGAAGGCGCCGCGCTGGGGGCGGGCAGCGATACGCGCGGCTTCGAAGTGCAGCACGCACAGCACGGACAGCGTCTCGATCAGGTTCTGGCCAGCGCGGTTCCGGAGTTTTCGCGCAGCTACCTGCAGCAGCTCATGCGGCTGGGCGCTGTGTACTTGAATGGGGTGCCTGCGCAAAAACCCGCGCTGCGGGTGCGGGCCGGCGACACCGGGCGCGTCGAGTTGCGACCGACGCCCCAGTCCAGTGCCTTTGTCGCCGAGCCAATGGAGCTGCAGGTCGTGCACGAAGATGCGCACCTGCTTGTGATCAATAAACCCGCTGGACTGGTCGTGCATCCGGCCCCGGGAAACTGGAGCGGGACGCTGCTCAATGGGTTGCTGGCGCGCGACGCCGTCTTTGCGGCATTGCCGCGGGCGGGCATCGTGCACAGGCTTGACAAGGACACCAGCGGGTTGATGCTGGTAGCGCGCAGCCGGCCGGCAATGGACGCGCTGGTCGGCATGATCGCAGGGCGCAGCGTGCAACGCCAATACCTGGCCTTGGCCCACGGCGCGTGGAACGGCCCGGGCTTGCGCGAAATTCAGAATGCGATGGGCAGGGACCCGGCGAACCGGTTGCGCATGGCCGTTCTGGATGCGGCGCGCCACCCGGCCAAACCAGCACGTACCAGCCTGGAACTGTTGGACAGCCGCGGGGATACCTGTCTGGTACGTTGCAGCCTGCATACGGGGCGCACCCACCAGATCAGGGTGCACATGGCGGCGATCGGTCATCCGCTATTGGCCGACGCCACCTATGGAGGACGACCGATGGCAGGTTTGCAGCGCCAGGCCCTGCACGCCGTTCGGCTGGCGCTGATGCATCCTGTCAGCGGGTTGCCGCTGGAGTTCGTCTCGCGCTTGCCACAGGACCTCGAACAGGCCATCACGCAGTGTGGTCTGCGCTACAATTTGGGGTGAACGGCTGACGCCCTGCAAGGCGGTTCAAGCCCCTGCGAAAAGCGCCACGGACGGATATGTCCGCATTCGGCGCCGCAACTGAATCTCACTGTTTCGCACAAACTGTGTGCGCACCCGGATATGCCAAGACGATGAATACGGCTCAGGCAAAGCGCGTACTCGAGACCGCCCTGATTTGCTCCCAGCAACCTTTGCAGGTGCCGGACATGCGCGCTCTTTTCGAAGATGCACTGAGCGCGGATTCAATCAAAAGCCTGCTGCATGAACTGCAGCTCGAGTGGACCCAGCGCGGGGTCGAGCTTGTGCTGGTGGCCACCGGGTGGCGCTTTCAGAGCCGGCCGGAGATGCGCGTGTTCCTCGACCGGCTGCACCCCGAGAAGCCGCCGCGCTACAGCCGCGCGACGCTGGAGACGCTGGCCATCATCGCTTACCGTCAGCCGGTCACACGCGGTGACATGGAGGACATTCGCGGCGTCACCATCAACGCCTTGATCATCAAGCAGCTCGAAGACCGCGGCTGGATCGAGGTGATTGGTCACCGTGAGGCGGCAGGACGTCCGGCATTGTTTGCCACGACACGCCAGTTTCTCGATGATCTGGGTTTAGCGTCTCTTGATCAATTGCCGGTGTTCGGGTCCGGCCCCGAATCGGCGACGCTGACCGACGCCATGGCGCAACTGACGCCCTTTGCACCGACTCCGTCCGAGGCCCAGGCTACCCGTAGTGACGACCAACTGGAACTCGTTGCAGCCGCCGTCGAGGCTGCTGCAGAGGATCGCCCACCCCCCACAGCGGAAACAGACCATGCATGACATTCCCCCGCGCAATCCGGAACCGGCCGACGCGACGGCGCCTGCCGTGAGCTCCATTACGCCTGCCCCCGCGCTGCAAGGCGAATGGAACGCCGATGTGCCTGCGCCCACGGTGGCCGCAGATGCTGACGTTGCCCAGGTGGCCGTTGTTGCGGCTGCGCCGGTGCAAGCCTCGGCACTGTTTGAAGATGTCGTGAGCGGGCGGTTCGACAACGAAGACGGTGACGCCGCCCCGATTGCGCCCAAGCGAATACTGATGCCGCAGGCCGAATCACCCAAATTGCACAAGGTGCTGGCCCAGGCCGGTATGGGATCGCGGCTGGAGATGGAACAGTTGATCATGGAGGGGCGCATTACGGTCAACAACGAGCCCGCCCATATCGGTCAGCGCATCCAGTTCGGTGACCACGTCAAGGTCAACGGCAAGCCGATACGCTTTCGCGTCGATCCTCCGCCTGCGCGTGTGGTGGCGTACCACAAGCCGGTTGGCGAGGTTGTCACCCATGATGATCCGCAGAACCGCCCGACGGTGTTTCGCCGTCTTCCGCGGTTGCCACAGGGCAAGTGGCAGTCCGTCGGGCGCCTGGATCTCAACACCGAAGGCCTGCTGTTGTTCACCAACTCAGGGGAACTGGCGAACAGCCTGATGCACCCCAGGTTTGGTTTGCAGCGGGAGTATGCGGTGCGGGTACTGGGTGCGCTGAGCAACGAGGAAAAGGCCAGGTTGCTGGAAGGCGTCAGGCTCGACGATGGTGTTGCGCAGTTCGGGAGCATCGAGGACGGCGGTGGTGAAGGCGCCAACTGTTGGTACCGGGTCACCATTTCCGAAGGGCGCAATCGCGAGGTGCGGCGCATGCTGGAGGCCGTGGGCCATGCGGTCAGTCGCCTGATTCGCATCCGTTACGGCGCAATGCAGTTGCCGCGCGGCCTCAAGCGCGGCGCATGGATGGAACTGGATGCGGGGGACATCGGTGCCCTGCGCGCCGCGGCTGGAAATGCGGAACACGCACCTTCCTCAGGCCAGGATCGCGAGCGCGAGGGCCGCAACGGTGGCGGGTCTGTGAATGCGCGCCGGCGCCGGCGCGGTGGTCGCGCTGCAGGAGACGCCCGCGGTCCGCAGGGCGTATCTGCCGGTGAGTCGCAACCACCGCGTTTCGCAGGCCCTCCCCGCAATCGGCCCGCGCGGGGCGACCGGACGGAGTACACGGATCGAGGCGACTCCCCGGATCGCGCCGACTTGCGCGCCGAACAGTCCCAGCCGGATCCGATGAAGACATCCTTTGGCTATATCGGCGCCGATAGTTTCACACGCCAGCGCCAGGGTCAGGGCCAGCGCGGCGGCCTTCGCCCGCCAGGAAAAACGGGCGGTCCCGCCAGGCGTGGCGGTCGCGGCCGTTGAGGCGACAGAGACCAGTCACAGTGTGGGGTGGCGCATACAGCCGGCGCCTCGTCGCGCAGCCCTCAAGCTAAAATACAGGGCTTTGCCCGCTTGGGCAATCATTGCCAATATCAGCTCAGGAAAAACCAATGACCATTGAACGCACCCTCTCCATCATCAAGCCGGACGCCGTGGCAAAAAACGTGATCGGCCAGATTTACGCGCGCTTTGAAGCAGCCGGCCTAAAGATCATTGCGGCCCGCATGGTGCACCTGTCGCGTTCTGAAGCGGAAGCCTTTTACGGCGTCCACAAAGGGCGTCCGTTTTTTAACGATCTGGTGAGTTTCATGGTGTCTGGCCCGGTGATGGTGCAGGCGCTGGAGGGCGAAAACGCGGTTTTGAAAAATCGCGA
>JANNDB010000577.1:0-5142 GCA_031387285.1 Betaproteobacteria bacterium
GCGTCTTTGATGTACTGGTCGTAGGCCATGAGCGCCTGAGCCTTGTTCTGCATAAGGGTGATCCAGTCGTAGGCGAGGTCGCTTATTGGGTGCGGATCGGTCGGCTTTTCATTCATGGGGAACCCTTGGAGTGGACAGTTCAAATGCTATAGCTGTCGCGATAATGCGATCACTGTGCTATAGGCCACAAAACCGAATTCATGCTGCCAGCCGGCGACATAGAAGCGCGCTGGTCGATGGGAACGCGAAAGCCGCCAGGGCCATGGGCATCAAGATCCCGCACGCGCAGCTGCTGCGCGCAGATGAGGTGATTCGGTGACGGCTTAGGGGCCTACACGGGGCGTTCGCCCTGCCAGCGCGACTGACGGCTCCCGCTGCAAGGTGGCCCTGCCATCCGCCCAGTGCACTTGCGCTGTGAGCCCCCAACTGACCTGGCGTCACCATCTTGCCGGTGCCCCATGGAAATACACTGTTGTGCGCGAGCAAAAAAAGTCCTCCATGCCAGCCGCCTCCCCTTTCTCCCACCTCACTGGCCTCAAAGCCTGCATCGACGTGGGTGGCACCAAAGTCGCCGTCAGCATCGCCAGCTCCGCCGGCATCCTGGGCCGTGTGGTCGAGCCCACGGCCAAGCACGGCGCCAGTGACGCGCTCGGCCAGCAGCTGCTGCGTCTCGTCGATGAAGGTTGCCGACTCGCCGGCCTGCCATCCGCCGACGTCAACGCAGTAGGCGTCTCTTCCTGCGGCCCCTTTCTGCTGCGCGACGGACTGATCGAACTTGCCGCCCCGAATATCTGCGGCGGCATTGCCGGGCCGGCGCGGGGCCTGCCCAACACCTGGACCAGCGCCATTCTGGAGGCGCCCTTGCGTGCGCGTTTTGGCACGGTGCGGGTCGCCAATGACGGCATTGCCGCGCTGGAAGCCGAACGGCGCTGGGGCGCGCTGCAGGGCCTGGACCATTGCGCGTACGTGACCTGGAGCACGGGTATCGGAATGGGCCTGTGTGTGGACGGCCACGTACTGCGCGGCAAGAACGGTAACGCCGGGCACGCCGGCCACATGTTCGTGAACGACAACTTCGACGCCTTGTGCGGCTGCGGCAATGTGGGCGACGTGGAGGGGCTGGTGGCCGGCAACGCCATTGCGCGGCGTTTTGCCGGTGCCGGGTTTGCCGATGCCGCGGCGCTGCTCGGCGCGGCGCGCGCGGGGGACGCGGCGGCCATTGCGCTGGTGGACGGGTTGTGTCTGGTCATGGGCCGAACGCTGTACAACCTGGTGATCACGCTGGACCTGCAGCGCATCAGCATGGGCGGCAGTGTGTTCTGGCACCACCGCGACTTTCTGCTGCCGCGCCTGCGCGGCCATATTGACGGCAAGCTCGGCGCGCTGACTGGCGGCTTCGAACTGGTGGAAGCCGGCCTGGGCGACCGCGTGGGCGACTACGCCGCGCTGGCGCTGGTTGTCAACTGACCGGCCCGCAGCCACTCACTGCGTGATGGTCCAGCGGTGCGCGCACTTCTTGCATGCCACCAGGGCGTCGCCGCTGCGCCGGTCTTCTTCAACGAGTGTCAAGCTGCCGTAGGCCTGGCACTGCGGACAGTTGGCCTGGTTGGCAATCTCTTCGGCATGCATCAACAGGTAGAGGTAACGGCGCAGCGACCACAGGCCGATCACCGCCGTGACGATGATGAAAACCACGTCGGTCAGCTTGTCACCCAGGCTGGCGCCGTGAAAGGCCTCCATGCTGGCCATCAGGCCGATCACACACAGGAAGGCCAGCAGCATGTGCGCGTGGCTGCTCAGCAACTCGCGTTCATACCATTTGCGAAAACCGACTTTGCGGATGCCCTCTGCCAGGCTGCGATTGAGCAGGTTCATGCGGCCAATGCTGACACAAATCAGGCTGCCACGGGTTTTACCGGCGCAATTTCAGCGCCAGCACCCTGTCCGCCACGCATCGGCCCTGCGCTTGGCCACCGGTCACGCCAAAGTTGAAGTGGATGCCGGCATACAGGCGAGAGCGGGCCGCTTCATCGGCGGCACTGTGGAAGTCCTTGAAGCTGCGCGGTCCCCAGCCACGGTCGTTGTGGGTGTTGTCGGTAAAGGCGGTGCCGGCACCGAAGATCTTCGACAGCACCGTGGCTGCGGCGCTGGACTGCACCGAATGGCCCGAGGGGTACTCCGGAAACGGCGGCGTGTCCATCAGCGTGGGCACCCAGTTGCTGTCGAGCACCAGTTGCACATAGGTGACCGGCCGCATGACGTTGACCGCGTATTTGGTGGCCCATGCGGCGGTGAAGGCATCCGCCATGGCCAGGTTGAGCTGGGCGAAGGTGGAGGCCGCGTCGGCCAGGCTGGCCTTGCGCGCCTTCAGCAGGTCATTGGTGATGAAAACCCAGTGCCCGGCCGGGGTCGGCGTCTTGCCCGGGTCGTCCGCCCAGTACAGGGCGAACTGGCGCTGCTCGGGCGTGGCCTGGGTGCTGATGCGCAGCAGTTCCTGGGCGTCCTGGTACAAAGGCGAGCCGGGCGATTCGGTATAGGGTGGCGGCGGTGGCGCCGGGCAATCCGCCACCGTGCGCAACACGAAGGGCCGGTTCTGTCCCCAGCGCGGCAGCAGTGGCGGCGCAAAAGACGGTGGCGTGGCGCTCCACAAGCCGGCACCGCTGGGCGGCACGTAATTGGGCTGGTTGCGTCGGGGCGGGCCCCATGCCTCGTGGCCGCCATCGGTGCGGGCCCAGGTCATCAGGGCCATGGCCATCAGCCGGCCGAAGGTCTCGGAGCGGTTGCTGATCTCTGGCGTCAGCGCTGCGGGATCGAAATCCTGGCTGTATTTGAGCGGCATGGTGCGCTCCAGCAGGTCGATGCGCGCCTTGTTCTCGGCGCTTGCATTGCTCCACATCATGCGGGTCATGGTGGCCATGGCGGCGTTCGCCACGCTGGGCCAGTGCAACACCTCGTCCGGCTGCGCCCACGGCAGCGAGCTGAGTTCGTTGAGCTGACCGGCCAGGCTGGAGAATTCGGGCATGCCCGGAACCACCGACTCATACAGCGCCAGCCCGAGATAGGAAAAGGCGCGTGACGCCACCGGCGGGCTGAAGCCGGGTGTCTGTTGTGTCAATTGCAGCGCCAGCGCGAACCAGTCGGTCGCCACCGCTGAGCTGTACTGCCGGGCCGGGCCGGGTGCGGAAGGCGCCTGGGCGCGCGCGGCCACCAGAATCAAGACCAGGCCGATGGCGGCGCATGCGCGGTGCCAGCAGCGCCAATGCTTTGTCATGGCGCTCTCCAGGGCTTGATGCCGGTCTGGCGGTCGATGACCACGAAGCTGTCTGGCGCCGCGTTCATCCAGGGTCCCCAGCTGCCATGCGGCCACAACACGCGCAGCTTGACGCCCGTCGCCTTGCCCAGGCCGAAATGCATCCATCCGAGGTGTCCGCTGGCGTGTCCGCCACCCACCGTGAGCTCCTGGCGGATGGTGCGAGCGCCCAGGTCCACTTCCACCCAGGCGCCGATGGCGTCACGGTTCGCGCCTGGCTGGCTCAGGCGCAGCTGCAGCCAGCCTCCCATGGCCTGCGGTTTGTCGGCGCTGCCGCTGCCCACATTGCGCCACAGTTGTGCCTTGTCCCAGCGGTTGACCACGATCATGTCGAGCAGGCCGTCACCGTTCAGGTCCACCAGCATGCCGCCGCGGCCGCGCTTGTAGCTGGCCACCCCTGCGCTTTGCCCGGCCTCCATGAACTGGCCCTCACCGGTCTGCAAAAGCAGGTTGTTGGGGTCAAGCGTGGCGAAATCAGGCATGCTGGCCACGTTGCCCTTCACCACGAACAGGTCCGCCAGGCCATCGTTGTTCACATCGGCAAACTGCGCGTGCCAGGCGGTGGACGGGTGCACGTCGCCGCCTGCGTAGGGACGGTGTGCCGTCACGCCGCGCTTGTAGGCAATGTCGCTATAGCTGGGCTTGCTGCCGTCGCCATCGAGTTTTTGCAGCTTGTTGTCGGCCATGCTGGTGAGGAACACCTCGGGTTTGCCGTCACCGTCCAGATCATGGCTGGCGATGCCCATGCCCCAGATCTGCAGCGGCTTCCAGCCCTCCTCGGGGGTGTAGACCCGGGGCGGCTGGCCGGGCGCCACCTTCCACAACTGTTCCTGGCCGCCCTTGTAGTACTCGCGGTCGTTGCTCACGCGCAAGGCGGCTTCGCCGCTGCGGTTCCAGTACGAGAACAGCATCGACAAGGCGCAGTGGCCGGGCAGCAACTCCAGCGGCGCATCAAATCCGCGGCCACCTGCGGCCGGCCGCAGCAGGCTGCCGGGTGTGCAACTGCCCCATGGAAAATCGGTGCTGCCACGGTTCACATACGTGCCCAGCGCGAAGGTCGGCCAGTTCTGGCCGCGCTCCCAGGTTGCGCTGAAGGCACTGTGCCAGGCGTTGCTGCTGCGCAGCTTCCAGCTGTCGGTGGCGCGTTCGAACTTGCAGCCGCCCAGGCCCCGGAACACCTGCACCTCACCCACCCGCAGCACCACCAGGTCGGTGATGCCGTCGTTGTCCACGTCCAGCGGATAGGCGCCGTTGGCGCCGGTCAGCTCCAGGCCCGATCGCTCTTCTTGCAGCTTGATGGGGCCGCCGCGTGTGCTGCGGTTGCGGTACAGGCGCGCCTTGTTGACGCCGCCAGTGACATACACCTCGGGCAGGCCGTCACCATCACAGTCGAAGGTGGCAACACCGCCACCGATCTGGAATTCGAATTCGCCGTCATAGCGGCTTTGCAGCCCGGCGCTATCGGTTTCCTCCACAAAACGCGGCACCGCCGGGGCTTCGGCCGCCTGCGGCATGGGCGGCAGCAGCAGCGCCAGCAACAGCCAGGGCCGGGATGGAGCCACACGCGTCATGTCAGAGGCGCCCGGCCGCCCGAAGCCGCTGACGCGCCCCCTCGGGGGGCAGCGAACGAAGTGAGCGTGGGGGCAGATTCATCACACCGCCACCCAGCCGTTGCTCCGCTCCGAGGCAAACAGCGCATCGATCACGCGCATGTTCGCTATTGCATCCTCGATGCCGTAGGGAGCGGGCAGTTCGCCGCGCACCATGCGCGAGAACGCGTCACCTTGCAGGCCATACATATTGCAGGCGGGAATCGTTTCCGCCCTGATAGC
>JANNDB010000579.1:0-2314 GCA_031387285.1 Betaproteobacteria bacterium
CTACATCAAGGCTTCTGGCGGCATCTTCCGCGACATGCTGATCCACGACTTCGACGTTTTCCGCTGGATCTTGTGCGCCGATGGCGACGAGGCACAGTGGCTCAGCGCCACCGGCTCGGTGCTTACGGACCCGGCAATCAGTGCGCTCGGCGACATGGACAGCACCGCGGTGACGATTCGAACGCGCAAGGGCCGCCTGTGCCAGATCAATACGTCGCGGCGCGCCGCCTATGGTTATGACCAGCGCTTTGAACTGCTCGGATCGCTTGGCATGCTGCAGTGTGGGAACCACACGCCGACCGAGGTTCGCCAATGGGACGCCGCCGGAGCGCACGGCGACAAGCCGGAGAATTTCTTCCTGCAGCGCTACCAGGCCGCTTACCGGCTCGAGATCACGCACTTCTTCGAGTGCCTGCAGAGCGGCGCGCCGTTTCGCACCAGCATCGCAGACGGCGTTGCGGCGCAGTTGCTGGCCGACGCGGCGACCCAGAGCTGCAAGAGCGGCCAACCGGTGTTGCTGTGAGTTCCGCCCCAAAAAGGTCCGCGCCGTGGCCGGGCGTGCCGCAGTTGCGCCATTCGCACCATGTCTGACATCCTCAACAAGATCGTCGCCGTCAAGCGGCAGGAAGTGGCCCATGCCCAGGAGCGCCGTTCGCTGCAAACCATGCGTCAGGACGCCGAGTCGCGCGTGCTGACGCGCGACTTCGAGGCTGCGCTGCGCAACAAGATCGCCGCCGGGCACAACGCGGTCATCGCCGAGGTCAAGAAGGCCAGTCCGTCGCGTGGCGTCTTGCGGGCTGACTTTGTTGCCGCCGACATCGCACAGAGTTATGCCGAACACGGTGCCGCCTGCCTCTCTGTGCTGACCGACCAGCAGTTCTTCCAGGGCAGTGTGGACTACCTCAAGCAGGCCCGCGCCTCGTGCCAGTTGCCGGTATTGCGCAAGGACTTTCTGGTGGACCCCTACCAGGTGTATGAATCGCGCGCCATGGGGGCTGACGCGGTATTGCTGATCGCCGCCTGCCTGGATGACGCGCAGATGCAAGACATGGAGGCCATCGCCCACGGGCTGTTCATGACGGTTCTGGTGGAAGTGCACGATGCGCAGGAACTCGAGCGTGCGCTGCGACTGAAGACGCCCCTGGTCGGCATCAACAACCGCAATCTGCGTACGTTCGAAGTCAGTCTGGAAACTACGCTGGCCCTGAAGGCGCAGCTTCCGGCCGGGCGGCTGCTGGTGACAGAAAGCGGCATCCTTACCCGTCAGGACGTCTCGCGCATGAACGAGGCTGACGTCCATGCATTCCTCGTCGGTGAGGCATTCATGCGGGCGCCGGACCCGGGTGCGGCACTCGCCGCCATGTTTTCCAGGTGAGCGTGCAGGGCGAGGGTGGCTTGAGCCTGCCGGTCAGTCAGTTGAGCAGTGCCGATCCAGGCGACTGGCCGGTCGCGCCGGGATGGGCGCCTTTGGCGGACGCATTCTTTGGCGGGCCAGCTGGCGGCCGGTTGCTTGCGTTCCTGCAACAGCGACTCGATGCCGGCGCCAGCATCTTCCCGCCACGCCCTTTGCGCGCGCTGGAACTGACCCCGCCTGAATCGGTGCGGGTCGTGATCCTGGGACAGGACCCCTACCACGGCCGGGGCCAGGCTGAGGGCCTGGCCTTTTCGGTGGCGCCCGGTGTGCCGTTCCCGCCGTCTCTACGCAACATATTCAAGGAACTGGAGCGCGACCTCGCGACGCCGCCGCCGAAGTTTCCCGAGCCTGGCGGCAGTCTGGTCAAGTGGGCTTCACACGGCGTTTTGCTGCTCAACACCTGTTTGACGGTTGAAGAGGGACAAGCTGCGAGCCATTCTGGCAAGGGGTGGGAGATCTTTACCGACGCCGTGATCGGCCACCTGGGGGGCGCAGGCCGTCCACTGGTCTTTATGTTGTGGGGCGCGCATGCGAAAAGTAAGCGCTCGCTA
The DNA here is from genome assembly GCA_031387285.1 of Betaproteobacteria bacterium. Classification (GTDB taxonomy): domain Bacteria; phylum Pseudomonadota; class Gammaproteobacteria; order Burkholderiales; family Burkholderiaceae_C; genus CAISIP01. The sequence continues at coordinate 1,966 of JANNDB010000579.1, forward strand.
ATTAACGCCCGTGTCCACAAAGTGCTGGTGGCGAACCATCCCTCGCCTCTGTCCGCGACGAGGCCGCCCACCCCATTTATCGGATGCGGGCATTTTGGTCAGGCGCGGGCATGGCGGCAGGCTCAGTAGCGCGGGCAGCAACCCCTCAATAACCAAGCCGTCTGCGGTTGGGCGCCTGCGGATACAGATGGATGCGACACGCTCAAAACAAATGGCGACGTTGCCACTCATAAGCGGGTGAACCATGCTATATTCCGAGGTTCGCTGGAGAGGTGGCCGAGTGGTTAATGGCAGCAGACTGTAAATCTGCCCTCTTACGAGTACGCTGGTTCGAATCCAGCCCTCTCCA
>JANNDB010000586.1:0-1594 GCA_031387285.1 Betaproteobacteria bacterium
GAGATGGTGATGCCGGGGGACAACGTGTCGATCACGGTCAAGCTGATCAACCCGATTGCGATGGAAGAGGGCTTGCGCTTTGCCATCCGCGAGGGCGGCAAGACGGTGGGCGCCGGCGTCGTGGCCAAAATCATCGCGTAAGGCATTTGTATTGTTCGTAGGGGCGTAGCTCAATTGGCAGAGCGTCGGTCTCCAAAACCGAAGGTTGATGGTTCGATTCCTTCCGCCCCTGCCACCCAATGTGTTTGCATTCGGTGGTTTCCAGTCTGAGACAAGAAATATGGCCACGTCACAAGTACAAACCGTTGTCAGTTCGGCAGACAAGGCGAAGCTCGCCGGCGCTGCCGCGCTGGTTATCGGCGCCTTGGTGGCGTATTACCTGCTGACCCGGCAGGGGCAACTGGCCCAGTGGGGCGCGCTGGTGGTTGGCATCGCGGCTGCGGCCGCATTGTTCTTCAGCTCCGAGCCTGGCAAGGAGTTGTTCGCGTTCGGCCGTGATGCCTGGCGTGAAGTCAAGAAAGTCGTATGGCCTTCGCGTAAGGAAGCCATACAGATGACAGCCTATGTATTTGGTTTTGTCTTTGTGATGGCGTTGTTTCTCTGGCTCACCGACAAGACGCTCGAGTGGGTGTTTTACGACCTGATATTGGGGTGGAGAAAATAATGACAGACGTTATGGAGACTTCGGCAGCGGAGCCGGCGGCATTGCCACCCGCGACCAACCCGGACTTGCGCTGGTACGTTGTGCACGCCTACTCCGGCATGGAGAAAGCGGTCGAGCGCAACATCCTCGAGCGCATCAACCGCGCGGGCATGCAGGACAAGTTCGGCCGCATCCTGGTTCCGATGGAGGAAGTGGTCGAGGTCAAGAACGGCCAGAAGAAGACCACGGAGCGCAAGTTCTTTCCGGGCTACGTACTGGTCGAGATGATCATGGACGACGACACCTGGCATCTGATCAAGCACACCAACAAGGTGACCGGCTTTGTCGGTGGCGCCAAGAATCGCCCGTCGCCGATCTCGGAGGCCGAGGTCGCCAAGATCGTCAATCAAATGCAGGAAGGCACGGAGAAGCCGCGCCACAAGGTTGAATTTGTGGTGGGCGAATATGTGCGCGTCAAGGACGGCCCGTTCACCGACTTCAATGGCTCGGTGGAAGACGTCAACTACGACAAGAGCAAGGTGCGCGTGTCGGTAACGATCTTCGGTCGCTCGACGCCGGTGGAGTTGGAGTTTTCCCAGATCGAGAAGACCTGAGATCGGGATAGGGCGCCCTGGTTGGTCCGGGCGCCTGCAGGTAGTGGATTTCGCGTTTTTCGACTCGGCGCGAATGGTGGAAATGAGTCGTCAACCCCGGGGAGCCGGGCGCCGCTGAATCAGCTGGTGGCCTGGCGTTTGTACCCGCAAGGAGAGTAAGTCATGGCGAAAAAAATCGTCGGCTTCATCAAGCTGCAAGTGCCAGCTGGTAAGGCCAATCCGTCACCCCCGATCGGCCCGGCATTGGGTCAGCGCGGTTTGAACATCATGGAGTTCTGCAAGGCATTCAATGCGCAGACCCAGGGCGTCGAACCCGGCCTGCCGTTGCCCGTCGTCA
>JANNDB010000610.1:0-8760 GCA_031387285.1 Betaproteobacteria bacterium
CTGACGTCTACCACGGCGCGCCCACGGTGGTGACGCTGCTGATTGGCGGGGCGCCCAAGCTCGCCGCCTTTGCCATCTTCATCCGCCTGCTGGTCGAAGGCATGCTGCCGTTGGCCCTGGACTGGCAACAGATGCTGATGCTGCTCTCGATAGGGTCACTGCTGATCGGCAACCTGGATGCGATCGCGCAGTCCAATATCAAGCGCATGCTGGCGTTCTCCACCATTTCCCAGATGGGTTTTGTGCTGCTCGGCCTGATGTCCGGGGTGATCAATGGCAACACCATGTCCTCAGCCGATGCCTATGGTGCCTCCATGTTCTACGTGGTCACCTATGTGTTGACCACCCTTGCGACGTTTGGTGTCATCCTGCTACTGTCGCGCAAGGGTTTCGAGAGTGAGGAGATCAGCGATTTTGCCGGTCTCAATCAGCGCAGCCCGCAAATCGCCGCCATCATGGCCGTTTGCCTGTTCTCGCTGGCCGGTATTCCACCCATGGTCGGCTTCTACGCCAAGTTGTCGGTCTTGCAGGCTCTGATCTCGTCCGGACAGGCCATGCATATAGTCCTCGCTGTGTTCGCCGTCATGATGTCCCTGGTGGGCGCCTTCTACTACCTGCGTGTGATCAAGGTGATGTATTTCGATGAACCGCTCCAGACTGCTCCGATCGAAGCGCCAACCGATGCCCGTGTCATGTTGTCCATCAACGGGGCATTGGTGCTGATCCTGGGGCTGCTGCCGCACTTTCTCATGGCCCTGTGTGCCCAGGCGGTCGCATCCATGATGGCTGGCTAGTCCTTGGCCGCAGACGCCCGCCGGGCCCCGCCCGCAGGGGCCCTGCAACTTGCCCATCTCACCGAGCAGCAGCTCACCAGCCGGGAGTTGGCGCGCGGCAATTTCCTGCACACGCGCCATGACACGGTGCGCCTGCCTGACGGCAGTGAGTCGACCCGCGAATACGTTGTCCACCCCGGTGCAGTGATGGTGGTGCCGCTGCTGGAGGCAGCGGATGGAAAAATGCAGGTGGTGCTTGAGCGGCAATACCGTTACCCATTGAGCCGGGTGATGGTGGAGTTTCCCGCCGGCAAGCTCGACGCTGGCGAAGACCTGCTGCACTGCGCGCAGCGCGAACTGCGTGAGGAGACGGGCTATCAGGCGCGCGAATGGGCGCATGCCGGCGTGTTGCACCCACTGGTGGCCTATTCGACGGAATTCATCGACGTCTGGTTTGCGCGCGGCCTTATCGCCGGTGCCCGTGATCTGGACCCCGGTGAGTTTGTCGACGTCTTCAGCGCGAGCCCTGAAACCCTGCTGACATGGTGCCGGGACGGAACCGTTACCGACGCAAAGACGCTCTCGGCTGCCTTATGGCTGCAAAACGTCCTGTCCGGCGCATGGTCGTTGCACTGGGCACCGGCCCCTCAAACGCCCGCTGCGGGATAATCCTGCCTATGAAGGTTCTGGATCTGCACTGCGCTGGCGACCATGTATTCGAAGGCTGGTTTGCCTCCGAGGAGGACTTCCTGTCGCAGCAGCAGCGTGGCTTGGTGACATGCCCCCTGTGTGGCGACAGCGCGGTTACCAAGAAGCTGAGTGCGCCGCGCCTGAACCTGGGCAATCCGCGTGCGGTGGATGAGGCCAGGCAGGACGTCGTCGCCAGCCCTGAGCCGGGAGCGAGAGAGTTGCAGGCGGCCTGGCTGGCCATGGCCCGGCGCGTGCTGGCAAATACCGAAGACGTAGGTGAACGTTTCGCCGAGGAAGCACGGCGCATCCACTACGGTGAGTCCGAGCAGCGCGGCATTCGCGGGAAGGCGTCGCGCGCCGAGACCGATGCCCTTCAGGAAGAGGGTATTTCCGTTGTTCCCATGGTGCTGCCGGATATCCTCAAGGGGCAGTTGCAGTAACTGCAACGCTCAGGCGGTGAATTGCAGCGCGGCCAGCCGCGCATAGGTGCCCCCTTGCGCCACCAGCGTGGAGTGGGTGCCCTGCTCGACGATTTTCCCGTGGTCCAGCACAATGATGCGATCGGCCTTTTGCACCGTGGCGAGCCGGTGCGCTATCACCAGCGTGGTCCGGTTGCGCATGGCGGATTCCAGCGCGGCCTGCACCTTGCGTTCACTTTCGGCATCGAGCGCGCTGGTCGCCTCGTCCAACAGCAATAGCGGGGGGTTTTTCAGCATTGCGCGTGCAATGGCGATTCGCTGGCGCTGGCCACCACTCAGGCGCACCCCGCGTTCGCCAAGGAAGGTGTCATAACCCTGCGGCAAGGCGCGCAGGAATCCGTCGGCGAACGCTGCCTGCGCGGCCGCGCGGACCTCGTCATCACTTGCACCCGGCCGGCCATACCGGATGTTTTCCATGGCGCTGGTGGAAAACACGACGGCGTCTTGTGGAACTATGCCAACTTGCTGGCGCAGATCCGACAGCGTGAGGTCACGGATCGGCACACCGCCCAGGGTGATCCGGCCTTGCTGCGGATCATAAAAGCGCAGCAGCAACTGGAACACCGTAGTCTTGCCCGCGCCGCTAGGGCCCACCAAAGCGACCGTCTCACCCGAGCGGACTTCCAGGTTGAAACCGTGCAGCGCGGATTGCAACGGGCGCGACGGGTAGTGGAACTGCACGTCTGCGAACGCCACTGCGCTTGCGCCGGGCAAGCGCAAAGGCGCGACGGGGTTTGCCGGTGAACCGATGGGCGAGTGCGTGTCCAGCAATTCCATTAGCCGCTCGGTCGCACCGGCCGCGCGCAACAGGTCGCCATACACCTCGCCCAGCACGGCAAATGCGCTGGCCAGGATGATCACGTAGACGACGGTCTGACCCAGATGCCCGGCGCTGATGCGCCCGTCCATCACCGCCTGCGTGCCCTGGTACAGGCCCCACAACAGCGCCGCCGATGTGGTGATGATGATGAATGCCACCAGCGTCGAGCGGGCCAGGCTGCGCCGCACCGCCACCCTGAAGGCGTTGTCGGTAGAGGTAACGAAGCGCTGGGTCTCGCGCGCTTCGGCGCTGTAACTCTGCACCACGGGAATGGCGTTGAGCACCTCGGCCGCGATCGCGCTGGAGTCGGCCATGCGATCCTGGCTGGCGCGCGACAGCTTGCGCACGCGGCGGCCGAACCACAGGCTGGGCAGCACCACCAGCACCAGGATGCCCAGCACCTGCACCATCACATAGGGGTTGGTCCAGACCAGCATGGCCAGAGCGCCCAGACCCATGACTGAATTGCGCAAGCCCATGCTGAGGGACGACCCGACCACGGTTTGCACCAGTGTGGTGTCCACCGTCAGGCGACTGAGCACTTCGCCGGTTTGTGTGGTCTCGAAAAATTCCGGGCTCTGGCGCAGCACATGGGCATAAACGGCATTGCGCAAGTCCGACGTTACGCGCTCGCCAAGCCAGCTCACCAGGTAAAAGCGCGCAGCCGAGAACAGACCGAGCGCCACTGCTACAGCAAACAGCTCCAGAAAGTGCTCGCGCAGGGCCAGCACCCGCAGGCCTTTGTCGGCGTCAGTCCCGCCGGAGGCAAGGCCACCGTCGATCAGGCCGCGCAAGGCCACCGGGAATGCCAGCGTGGCGACTGCGGCCAACACCAGGAACATCAGGGCCAGTGTGATCCGGGCGCGATAGGGCTTGAGAAAGGGCAGCAGGCCCGAGAGCGAGCGGGGATTTTGGGCTTTGCTGCGTTCAGTGGACATGAGCACGGTAATGGTGGCGGCGCGGGGTGCCGCGCAGCCCGCAAGCCTAACAGGGTTGGAGCGGTCGCATCACATGCAGGTCGCAGCGGACTGGACCAGCTGCGCCCGGCGCAGCTCACAACACCAGCGGCTTGGCGTAGCCCGTCATTTCCAGGTAGCCGCGGCCCACGTGGCGCCGGTTGCTGTCGTGCAGGTCACACAGACCCTCCCAGTACACCGCGCCGGTGGAGTTGCGGCTGTCCAGTTCCTGGTTGTCCAGCAGGGCTTTGAGCACGTAGTTGTCGGCCGGCGTACGCAGCAGCCACTCCACAGGGTAGATTGCCTGGGTCAATGCACTCTTCCATCCGCGTACCGGTTGAAACACGACTTCGCCACGCGAGAACGAATAAGGCTGGTTGCCTTGACCAAGCTTGGGGTGGCGGAACGATCCACCGTCCCACAGGGTGGCGCCGTCCTTGTCGCGCAGGCGAAAAGCGGTCAGGGCGCTGCCGTCAAACAGGTTCATGCCGATCCAGTCCCAGCCTACCGCCTGCGGATGCAGGAAGCTGTCGCTCCACTCATGGTCAAGCCAGGCGGCACCGGACCCCGGCTTGAACGCCTGGCTGGCAGATCGACTGCCGTCGCCGCTGAGCCTGACTGGCTTTCCTTGAATGTGCAGCTCGCCCTCGAAGGCCAGTTGCGGCTTGCTGTAGTAGCGGCTGAACTGGCGCGCATCCGGCCCCTTGCGCGATACTCCCTGGTCGCCCTGCAACAGCAGACCCTGCGTCTCCTCGAACGTGAGGACGATGGAAAAGTCCGTCGCCTGGACGCGCGCTTCGTAGCGCCCGTTGCGGCGCACCAGTGACCAATCACGCAAGCGCACCGCCGTGTCGTCCTGAGCCGCACTGGCTACGCCAAAACCTTCGCGCGTGATGCGCTGGTCATGCCAGAAGCGTTTGGCGGAGACATCGCTGATGGCTGCATGCGCAAACAGCAGGTTGCGCGCAGCAAATCGCGAGTCCATGGCTTGTGCCGGCTCGACCCGGCTGCGAAAGAAAGTCAGCTGGAAGCCGTAGATGCGCGTTGTCGCGCCGGCGCCGCTGCTGGCGTATCCCGTGATGTACCACCACTCCGTGCGGCTTTCCGTATGGCTGCCCAGGTCGCGTGGGAAAACCAGCGCCTTTGCCGCTGGCTGCACCGGCTGCGTGGCGGCCAAGGACGGCAGTCCAGGGCTGGCAGTCAGCGCCAACAGTACGCGCCGTGTGTACAGCGCACGTGATGCAGCGCCAGTGGCTACGTGGTCGGCAATCATCCGTCGGGAGTCCATGCAGCCATTGTCGCGTCTGCCACAATGGCCGCATGCCGCATCAGAACCTGCTGGTCTCGCGCGAGGGCGCCTTTTGCACGGTGACCCTGAACCGCCCGGAAAAGCGCAACGCCCTGTCGCTTGAATTGATGCTTGAGTTGACGCAGGCCCTGCGCGACATCGGGCAAGGTGATGCGCTGGGTGTCATCCTCGCCGCCAATGGTCCGGTGTTTTCGGCCGGCCACAACTTTGCCGACATGGCAGGTGCCAGCCGGCAGCAGGTACGCGAACTTTTCGCCGTGTGCACCGGCCTGATGGATACCGTGCAGTCCATCGGGCAACCGGTGGTGGCGCGGGTGCATGCGCTGGCCACTGCTGCAGGCTGCCAGCTGGTGGCGAGCTGCGACCTTGCGGTCGCGGCAGATACAGCGGGATTCGCGATCCCCGGCGGCAAGGGAGCCTTGTTCTGCCATACCCCGCTGGTGGCGGTGGCGCGCAACGTCGGACGCAAGCGGGCGCTGGAGATGGCCATGACCGGTGACAGCATCGATGCCGCCACGGCAGCGCAGTGGGGCCTGATCAACAAGTCCGTCCCGGCGGCGGAACTGCACAGCGCCACACTGGACCTGCTGCAGCGTGCGACGCGCGGCACAGCAGGTGCCAAGGCGCTTGGCAAGCAGACCTATTACCGCCAGATCGAATTGCCGCAGCCGCAAGCCTATGCGCTTGCCGGGGACGTCATGGCCGACAGGGCGATGCATGAGGATGCGCAGGAGGGTTTCCGCGCATTCCTGGAAAAGCGCCCGCCAAGCTGGCGCAAGTCCTAGAAATAGCGGGTCCTACACCGGCATCGTGTAGTTCAGTGTCATCCGTCCTCCGTCGACGGTGACGATTTCCCCGGTCACATAACTCGCCGCGTCGCTGGCCAGCCAGGCCACGACATCCGCAATCTCGCCGGGTTGCCCCAGGCGGCCCATCGGTGTACGGCTCAGTATCCGCTCGCGCGCCGCATCACTTGTCAACACGGCCTTTGCTGCCAGCTCCGTGGCGATGGTGCCGGGCGCCACGGCGTTCACCCGTATCCCCTTGTCGGCCAGCGCCAGGGCCATCACACGGGTCAGCTGGTTGATGCCCCCCTTGCTCACGTAGTAGCTGGCAATCGTGGGAATGGCCAGCACGCCGTTCACCGAACTCATGTTCACGATGGCGCCGCGTGCTGTGGTGGCGCGAGCACCGTCGTTCGCAGCGCCGGACTGTGCCATCACGCGTGCAACCGCCTGACCCACCAGAAAGGCTCCTTTGAGGTTGACGCGCAGCACCGCGTCGAAATCTGCTTCGCTCACATCCAGAAACTCCGCTGCCTTGAAGATGCCGGCGTTGTTGACCAGCACGTCGATACGGCCGTGGGCTGCCACGCAACGCGCCACCAGGGCGTCTACCTGCGCCTTGTCGCCGACGTCGCATGGCACAAAAAGGGCGCCCAGTTCGGCGGCCAGTGCAGTGCCGCGCGCTGTGTCGATATCGGCAATGACCACTTTGGCCTGCTCCCGCGCAAAACGCCGTGCGCAGGCTTCGCCAATGCCTTGCGCTGCGCCTGTGACGAGCACCACGCGGCCCGCATGGCCGAACGATGTGTCATGCAGTCCCTCGTTTGGCCGCGTCATGCGGCGGCCCCCAGCAAGCCCTGCTTGAGCTTCTTGTCCACCGGATGGTCTCCCATGAATATCCGCAGCACGGCGTGGTAGAAGTCGCCACCGGTGATGGCCGCACCCAGGGGCTTCCCATTCACGCTCAGGGTGGTGCCTACGCCCGGCAGGTAGTCAAAATTCACCCTGTCGCCGATCCTGGACGGCCCGTTGGAGTGGATCGCCTGTGTCAACATACCGATGCGCTCGTCCAGCGCCTGCAACTCTGCCGCACTCGAGTTCTTGCGGATGCCACCGATCAGGGCGCCGACGAATTCATCCGGCCCCGCGGCGCGCAGCATGTGCAACTGCAGCCGCTTCGGACCCGTACTGCCGGCAATCTCCTGCAGGTTGGAGGACCGCGCCGGCAGATACAAGCCCGCCACGTACCCCTTGATGAACATCACGCCGCGCAGCCCGAGCCCGTTGAGCACGAGCGTGGTGTCGCCCAGGCGTATCTGATCGTCAAAGTGCTGCCCTTCCAGGGACGCGGCGTTGGCGGCTGGCGCGGACAACAGCCACGCGCACAGAATGAAGACGGACAGGAGTCGATGGATCATGGGCTTCGCGGCAATGGCGACCAGTGGTGGGTATGCCATTGTGAACGCGCCAGACGCGCCGGCGGTGGACGGGCGTACCGCGTCGGCTAAGCTTGGCGCCTTGGCAACGGCGTTGCCGCTTACAACTTCACGAGGCCCTCCGTGCACGCTCCCGTCACCGATTTCCCCACCATCACAGCCATTCGCGCCAACCGCGCCCGCCTGGGCGACCTGGTGCTCACCACCCCGGTGCGCCAACTCTCGGATGACGCGCTGGCAGCGGCGGTGGGCGCAGATACCCGTGTCTGGCTCAAGGAGGAGTTGTTCCAGCACACGGGCAGCTTCAAACCACGCGGCGCACTCTCGGTCATGCTTGATCTGGACGCCGCGGCGCTGGCGCGTGGCGTAACGGGTGTGTCCGCAGGTAACCATGCCATCTCCCTGGCCTACTGCGCGCGCACGCTGGGGACCACGGCCAAGGTTGTGATGCCCAGGAACGCCAACCCGTTCCGGGTGCAGGTGTGCCGGGAAATGGGCGCGCAGATCGAACTGGTGGACAACGTGCATGCGGCGTTCGCGCGGGTGCGCGAAGTCGAGGCGGAAGAAGGCCGCACCTTCGTGCATCCCTATGAGGGCCCCAAGACGGCACTTGGCACTGCCGGCGTGGGCATGGAGTTCATCGACCAGACCCGCGCTGCCGGCGTGGCGCTCGACGCGGTCATCGTTGCCGCCGGCGGTGGCGGACTGACCGGTGGCGTCGCCTGCGCCGTCAAGCAACTCAGCCCGTCCACCGCGGTCTACGTTGTCGAACCGACCGGTGCTGACAGCCTGTACCGCAGCATGCGGGCCGGGTCGCCGCAGGCCATCGAGGCCGTGCGGACCATCGCTGACTCGCTGGGCGCGCCGCGCTGTGAACCTTACTCCTTTGCCCTGAACCAGCGCTTTGTCGATGAGGTCGTGTTGGTGGACGATGAACAGATCCGCCAGGCCATGCGGCTGACCTTTCGGGTCGCCAAGCTGGTGGTGGAGCCAGCGGGTGCGGCCGCACTGGCGGCGCTCATGTTTCCTCTGCGCCAACGGCTGAATGGCAAGACGGTCGGGCTGGTGGTGTGCGGCGCGAACATCGATCCGCAAACCTTCGCGGCTCAGATCCTTCCCTGACCCGTGTTGGCCCTCAGGCCTGTTCCACGCCCCAGTTGCTGAACCAGACGCCGAGCATTGTCGCGATGCCGTACGCGGCCATCGCGAGCGCGACCAGCGCAAAGATCGTCCAGGGCGCTGCCTGGTTGTGCGCCAGCATCCAGCCACCAACCGAGATCAGCACCAGCCGCAACGTGCCCGCCAGCACCGGCCAGCCGACTTTGCCCGCGCCCATGGAGGAAAAGTAGAGGCACAGGCCCACCCCGAACAAGCCGTAACACGGCCCGGCCCAGCGGAAGTACAGCGCTGCACTGGCCAGCACCTGCGGGTCCTGGGTGAACAGGCCGGTCCACATACCCGGGGCGAGCGCGAGCACCAGGCCGAGCAGGCCCAGGCCGCATCCGGCCATCG
>JANNDB010000614.1:0-1892 GCA_031387285.1 Betaproteobacteria bacterium
GCGCACCATGGGCACGGTGCCCAACGTCGGCCTGATGGCGCAGCAGGCCGAGGAATACGGCTCGCATGACAAGACCTTCGAGATCCCCGAAGACGGCGTGGCGCGGATCGTCGACGACCACGGGCATGTGCTGCTGGAGCAAAACGTGGAAGTGGGCGACATCTGGCGCATGTGCCAGACCAAGGACGCCGCGGTGCGCGACTGGGTCAAGCTGGCGGTCACCCGCGCGCGCCAGTCGAACACCCCGGTCGTGTTCTGGCTCGACGAGTACCGGCCGCATGAGAATGAGCTGATCAAGAAGGTGCGGCGTTACCTCAAGGACCACGACACCACCGGGCTTGACATCCAGATCATGTCGCAGGTGCGCTCGATGCGTTTCACCCTGGAGCGCGTGATCCGCGGCAAGGACACCATCTCGGCCACCGGCAACATCCTGCGCGATTACCTGACCGACCTGTTCCCGATCATGGAACTGGGCACCAGCGCCAAGATGCTGTCGATCGTGCCGCTGATGGCCGGCGGCAGCCTGTTCGAAACCGGCGCCGGCGGCTCCGCGCCCAAGCACGTGCAGCAGTTGATGGAAGAAAACCACCTGCGCTGGGATTCGCTGGGCGAATTCCTCGCCATCGCCGTCTCGCTCGAAGACCTGGGCTACAAGACCGGCAACAAGAAGGCGATGGTGCTGGCCAAGACCTTGGACGAGGCCACCGGCAAGCTGCTCGACAACAACAAGGGCCCCTCGCCCAAGACCGGTCAGCTGGACAACCGCGGCAGCCATTTCTACCTGACCCTGTATTGGGCGCAGGCGCTGGCTGCACAATCGGAAGACGCCGAGCTCAAGGCGCGCTTCGCGCCGCTGGCCAGGACCCTGGCCGACAACGAGCAGAAGATCGTGGGCGAGTTGAACGCGGTGCAGGGCAAGGCTTGCGATATCGGCGGCTATTTCGTCTCGGATCCGGACAAGGCCGGCCCGATCATGCGCCCCAGTGCGACCTTCAATGCCGCGCTGGCCGCTGCATTCGTCGCCCAGGTGTGAAGGTTCAATAGCTTGATCGTGCCGCACCGCGAGCCCGCAACCGGGCTCGCGAAGCTTGCCTGCGCCAGGACGGCTTGCGGCGCGTCAGTACAAGCGCCTGCCGGCGGCATCGATGCGCAGGCAGGCCTCATCGAGGTTTGCAAGGGAAGTCGCAAACGAGACCCGGAAATACGGTGACAGCCCGTAGCCGGCACCACCCGGAACCGCCACACCACTGGCCAACAGGTAGTCGGCGACTTGGCCGTCGTTCTCCAGAACACTTCCCTGTGGCGTGTGCCTGCCGATCCATTGCGCACACGAAACATAGACGTAAAAGGCACCGTGCGGCTCGGTTACGGTCAGCCCGGGAACCGCAGCCAGCCGCGGCACGATGGCATCGCGGCGCGCCTGAAACTGCGCGCACCGCTGTCGCACCACATCCATCGGCCCGGTGAGCGCCGCCAGCGCCGCCGCCTGGCTCACCGACGAAGGATTGAGCGAGCTCTGACCCTGCATGCGCGCCATGGCGCGAATCAGCTCCACCGGACCGCAGGCATAACCCAAGCGCCAGCCGGTCATGGCGAAAGCCTTGGAAACACCGTTGACGGTGAGGACGCGCGCTGCAAGCTGCGGCGCCACCGCAGCCAGCGTGGCGAACGGACGGCCGTCGAACAGTACATGCTCGTAGATGTCGTCGCTTACGATCCAGAGGTCGGGATGGCGCTCCAGCACAGCGGCGAGCGCGCGCAATTCGTCGGCCGTATAGACCGCGCCGCTGGGGTTGGAGGGTGAATTGAGAATCAGCCACTTGGCGCGCGGCGTGATGGCGCGCTGCAGATCCTCCGGGCGCAGCTTGAAGCCATCCTGCGGGCGCGTG
>JANNDB010000616.1:0-3780 GCA_031387285.1 Betaproteobacteria bacterium
CGTATCCAGAGGCTGTGCAAGACGCTGCGTGTGCAGCGGGTTTTCCAGGTCAAAGTAGTTGGGGGCCTCGCGATTCAGAAAGGCCTGCGCGATGGTGCTTTTGCCTGATTGACGCGGCCCGTTGAGCACCACGGCCCGCGAACGCCCCAGGGCCGACCGAACATCGCTTTCAAGTGCGTCGCGCGGAATCATGCAGTACGGTAGCACGAATTACCATGAAATTCCAACGTCATTTGTTCGATTTTCATGGATATTCCGCGCGCGCCCGCCCCAAGCAGGCTCACGGCTCGACCTGCACGCCCTTCCAGAACGCCACCCGGCCGCGAATCGATTCGGCCTCGGGTTTCGGATCGGCGTAGTACCAGGCGGCGTCCTGGTTCATGCTGCCATTGACCAGCAAGGAGTAATAACTCGCCTGGCCCTTCCAGGGGCAACTGCTCTTGTGGTTGCTGAAGCTGATGTAGCTGCGGTCCAGCGCGGTCTCGGGGAAATAGTGGTTGCCTTCGACCATCACGGTGTCGTCGCTCTGCGCGATCACCGCGCCATTCCAGATTGCTTTCATGGATGCCTCCTTGGCGGGAAATTGTCCTGCCACATCATAGGCGCGGTGATCCGGGCGCGCTTTTTTCAAGTGTCCACCTGCAGCGTCATTCCGGCAGCCAGAAGGCGCTCCAGCAGTACCACCCCCAAGCCGCTGGCTGGCGTCAGCACGCCGCCGTTCGGCCCCAGACGGTCGCGCTCCAGCACCAAAGCCAGGGCGGCCGCGCAGACCATCCTGGTGGTGGCGCGGTTGCCGGGGTCGCCACGGTCGAAAATGCGGCCGCGCAACACGTGGCCCTTGGCGCTCCTGGCCACCAGCTCGCAACGGAACGAGCCACCGTCCATGGTCGCTTCGGACGGCCCTTCCCCGGGTTTGGGTGCAAAGCGCGCCGCCAGTGCGCGTACGACCGCAAAGCCCATGGCAGCGCGCGAGGCCTGCATGCCACCTGCCACCGATGCTGCTGCCATGCCGGCCACCGTACCGGCGCCGACGCGCAGGTATTCCTGGTAGTGGAAGCTCTCGCCGTAGTCGAGCAGCGCCGCGCTACGCCGCACCACCCGGGTGTTGACCGGGCCCATGACAAACGGCGCCAGCCAGGCCTTCAGGTCCGGATCCAGGCGCGGCAACACGGGGTCGGCATGGCGCTGCACATCTGCCGGGCGTGTGCCGGGCGGGTTGAGCAGGAATGGATCGGCCATGCGCTCGCTTTCGCCCTTTCCCAGCATGTTGAGCGCTGACGCGAGTGTGCCGCCGTTGAGCCCGCCGCGCATGGAAAAGGCCGCCTTCACGTCGACACACTCCGCCCCATGGCGCTCGCGCATGGCCTGCACCATCATCCATGCACCCAGGTCCGAGGGCACCGAGTCGAAACCGCAACACGGGATGACGAACGTGCCCTGCGCCTCGGCCTGTGCGTGGTGCTGCGCGATCATGCGGTGCACCCAGGGCGTCTCGCCGGTAATGTCAACATAGTGTGTGCCGTGCCGTACGCACGCCGCCACCAGCTTGCTGCCGTACAGGTCGAAGGGCCCCGCGGTGCTGAGCACCACCCTGGCGTTGCGCGCCAGCGTGTTGAGCGCGCGGCTGTCGTCGGCGTCGGCGACCACAATGCCCGCGGCCGCAGCGTCAGCACCCGCGTCGCGCAGCACCTGCTCCAGCTTGGCGCGGTTGCGTCCGGCGACGGCCCAGCGCAGCCCGCTGCCGCGGGTTTGTGCGCCAATGCTGGCAACGGTCTGGCGGCCGACGAAGCCACTCGCCCCCATCAGGACCAGGTCGTATCGGCGTTCAGTCATCGGGGCACCCCCTTACCCGGCGCGGCGCGCCAGCATGCCGCCAATACGGCGCACCAGCCACTTCGGCGCGCCGCGCGAGGCCAGCGTTGTTGCCAGGTTGACGGCGCCCGGCACACACAGCACGTCGCCGCGCATGCAGGCATCAAAACCCTGGCGCGCGACGTCGTCCACCTTGCCCACCAGAAATCCGGGCAGTTTGCCGAGTTGCGCGTTGACCTGCGTTGCCGACTCCAGCATGTTGGTGGCCGTGATGCCCGGGCACAAGGCGGTCACCGTGATGCCGCTGCCACGCAACTCCTCCGACAGCGATTCGCTGAGCGAGAGCACATAGGCCTTGCTGGCAGCGTAGGTGGCCAGCAGCGGGATGGGCTGGAAGGCGGCGATTGACGCCACATTGAGGATGCGCCCGCTGCCGCGCCGCTGCATCAATGGCACAAGCTGGGCCAGCAGGGCCGTCAACGCGGAAATGTTGAGGTCGATGATGCCCTGGTGTGCCTGCGGCGGCATGGCGGCAAAGGCCTGCTGCTGCAGCACGCCGGCGCAGTTGACAAGCACGTCGGGCACGCGGCGTTTGCGTTGGAGCGATGCGCACAGGCTTGCCACGGCGTCGGGCTGCGTCAGGTCGGCCGGCAGCACGCTGGCGAGCACGCCGTGGCGCTGCTCGAGCTGGCGCGCCAGCACGCGCAGCTTGTCGGCTCGGCGCGCCACCAGGATGAGGTCGTGGCCGGCGGCGGCAAAACAATGCGCCAGGGCCTCACCGATGCCTGAGGAGGCACCGGTGACCAGGGCAACGGGACGTTTGTCAGGCATGGGGGTCTTTCCAGGAATGCCACCATTCAATCACAACCCAAAGCATGGCAGTTACCATGGCGAAGGGCGCGTCTGCGCCGCCATACACCGCCATCACATGATTCCCCTTTCCGTACTCGATTTGTCGCCCATCACCGAAGGCAGCACTGCCGCGCAGTCGTTCCATAACAGCCGCGATCTCGCGCGCCACGCCGAGGCCTGGGGCTACCAGCGTTACTGGCTCGCCGAGCACCACGGCATGCCCGGTATCGCCAGCGCAGCAACCTCGGTGCTGATGGCCTATGTGGCCGGTGGCACCTCCACCATCCGTGTCGGCGCCGGCGGCATCATGTTGCCGAACCATTCGCCGCTCGTGATCGCCGAGCAGTTCGGCACTCTGGAGTCACTGTTCGCGGGCCGTATCGACCTGGGCTTGGGCCGCGCCCCCGGATCAGACCAGCGCACCGCCCATGCGCTGCGGCGCAACCTGGATTCCGACCCGGACGCCTTCCCGCAGGACGTGCTGGAGCTGATGGACCTGTTCTCGGCGCAGCCGCGCGGAGCCGTGCGTGCCGTTCCCGGTACCGGGCTGGAGGTGCCGATGTGGATACTGGGTTCGAGCACCTTCGGCGCCCAGCTCGCGGCGGCACTCGGCCTGCCGTTTGCTTTTGCGTCCCATTTCGCCCCCGCGCAGATGATGCAGGCGATCAGCCTCTACCGCGCCGGCTTCCAGCCGTCCGGGCGGTTGGCCAAGCCTTACGTCATGCTGGGCTTCAACGTGTTTGCCGCGGATACCCAGGAAGATGCCGAGTTGCGCGCGACTTCGATGCAGCAGGCATTTGTGAACCTGCGCAGCGGCCGCCCCTCGAAACTTCCGCCGCCACTGCCCGATTACCCGAACCGGGTCGGTCCGCAGGAGAAAGCCTTGCTGGATTCGGTGTTGTCCTGTTCGGCCATCGGATCGCCGGACACGGTGCGCGCGAGCCTGCAGGCATTCATAGACCGAACCGGAGCTGACGAGTTGATGATCGCATCGCAGATCTTCGAGCACTCGCAGCGCCTGCGCTCGTTCGAGATTGCGGCGTCACTGTCGGACGACCTGAAGGCCCGTGCGGCGGCTGACCGATAGCGGCTCGACGGTGGTTGGTGGGCGCGGGG
>JANNDB010000617.1:0-3807 GCA_031387285.1 Betaproteobacteria bacterium
GCCCGCACTACGTCAGCAAGGCGCGCTCAAACGATGTCGATGCCTGGTTCGGCCGCGACCGCACCTTGCAGGCGCTCGATGACCTGCACGCTTTCGAGAATGAGCCCGAGCGCCTGGCACGCGAGCTGCTCGCCGAGGGCATCACCGGCATGAAGATCTGGCCATTCGACCGCGCCGCCTTCGCCAACGGCGGTGTCGGCATCACCACGGCCCAGGTACAGGCGGGTGTGGACGTGTTTCGCCGTATCCGCGCGGAAGTGGGCAACGCGATGGACCTGATGGTCGAGATGCACGCGTTGTGGGATCTGACCAGCGCCAAACAGATCATTCGCGCGGTGGAGACGGTCGATCCGCTGTGGATCGAAGACCCGGTGCGCATGGACGACACGCGGGCCCTGCGCGAACTGGCAAGCTTCACACGCATCCCGCTGCTGGCATCGGAGACCTTGGCGCCGGCGTCCTCTTTCTCGGCGCTGGTCGCGTCTGGCGCGCCGGGCATTGTCTGTTTCGATCCCGGCTGGTGCGGCGGCGTCACCCAGGCACGCGCGATCTGCGAGATGGCGGCAGCGGCGCAACTGCCAGTGGCCGCGCACGACTGCACCGGCCCGGTCGGCTACGTGGCGGGCACCCACCTGTCGTTCTGGGCACCCACCGCCATGATCCAGGAAACGGTGCGGGCCTATGTGCGCGGCTGGTACGCCGATGTCGTCACCGACTTGCCGCCGATCCAGCACGGGCGCATGATGCCATTGACCGGGCCGGGGCTCGGCACGCGGCTCAAGCCGTCGTTTCTGGAATCCACCCATGTGACGCGCCGGCGCAGCAGCGCCCGCGCCGCCCCCGCAGGAGCCGCAACATGACCGACCTTGCAGCAACAAGCACAGACGCCTTGCGCGCTGCCGCGCTGGAGTTCGAGCGCAACGGCTTTGTTGTCATCCCCAACGCCTTGTCGGCCGCACAACTGGTGCGCCTCAATGCCGCCTTCGATCGGTACGTCAAGGACTTCCCCGAAGAGTGGGCGCACTTCAGCGAGTCCTTCATCAACACCGCCGATGTGCTGCCACGCACGGCCGATTTCGACGAGGTGATCGAGAACCCGGTGATCCTGCCGCTGATGCGCCAGCTGCTGGGCGAGAAGATGGCCTTCGAAGAGCTGGGCCTGATGATCCGCAACCCGACCGACAACACCGGCGAACTCAAGGGCTGGCACCGCGACATCATCCGCGACTACGCGCGCCGGTTCGAGATCAATGCGATCTCGGTTGTCTACTACCTGACCGACGTCACCGAGCGCGACCACTGCTTCAGCATCATCCCGGGCACACACGACCGCCTGGTCGACATGCGGCCTGCCGATGTGACCCCGGGCATGGAGGCCGACGCCCATGGGCCGGCCGGTTCGGCTTTCGTTTTTCATGCGCGCTGCATCCATGCCGGCAAACTCCGCGTCGGATCGACACAGCGGCGCACCATGCATCTCTACTACGAGCGTTACGGCGAGCCACGCACCAACCAGTGGACGCAGATTCCGCCGCGCCTGTACCTGAAGGACGATCCCGCGCTGCCACCCTACCTGTATGCCAAGGCGGCGGTGCGCGCGACGCTCGACGGCGTCGGGCGCAAGCCGCGCGATGTGCCACCCGACATGAGCACCGCCCAGATGCTGCTGCATGTGCAGCGGCGGGCGAACCAGAAGGCCGCCACACCATGACCAAAGCCACCCCGCCCCATGGCAGCCCGTCCGGCTACAGCCTGGCCGACATCAAGTCCGTGCTGTTCTCGGCCGTGCTGTCCGATTGCCTGGACCAGTGCGGTGTGACGAAACAGGCAATGCCGGCGCGCATCCGCCCGCTCGACATTGCCGTGGTGATGGTGGGCCGCGCACGCACCGCCGCCTTCATGGAGGTCTACCACGTGGCCGAGGGTGTCAACCCTTACGAGCTGGAAATAGCGCTGATAGACAGCCTGCAGCCGGGCCAGATTCCGGTGTTCGCCTGCTCCAACCCGGGCCGCGTCGCCCCTTGGGGCGAGTTGCTGTCCACGGCCTCCCATGTGCGCGGTGCAGCGGGCGCGCTGATGGATGGATGCGTGCGCGACATCAAGCCGATCCTGGCCATGGGTTTCCCGGTGTTCCACGGCGGCATCGCGCCGCTGGACTCCAGGGGGCGTGGCAAGATCATGGCGCTCGACGTACCGATCGAATGCGCCGGTGTGCCGGTGGCGCACGGAGACCTGATCTTTGGCGACGCGGATGGTGTGGTCGTGGTGCCGCAGGCGGTGGAGCAGCAGGTGCTTGACCTGGCCTTCGAAAAGGTCAAGGGCGAACGCAGCACACTGGCCGACCTGCGCCGTGGCGACAAACTCGCCGATGTGTTTGCCCGCTACGGCATCTTGTGAACCAGGAGCTGCGCCCATGATCGTCGATTGCCATGTGAACGTATACGAAGACGCGCAGATCCTGCCGTTGCACCTCGAGGTGACGCGTTTCGCCCGTGCCGACGCCGTCGAACTGCCCTCCAACCCGGCGATCGTCGAACGCGCCATGCGCGACGTCGACCGGGCCATCGTGTTCTCGCTGCGTTATGCCGATTCCATCGGTATCGACGGCGACGACGAGGTGACGGCGCGGCTGGTGGCACGCGACCCGAAGAAATTCATCGGCTTTGCCTGTGTCGACCCGCGCCTGCCCAACTGCATGGACCTGCTGGTGCACGCCATCGAAGACCTGAAACTCAAGGGCGTCAAGTTCGGCCCGATCTACAACGGCGTGTCGCTGCTCGACCCGCGCCTGGAACCGGTGTACCAGTATCTGGTGAAGCACAACCTGCCGCTGACCATGCACATGGGAACGACCTATGGCGCCAATGCACCGATCCACTACGGCCGCCCGCTGGACGTGGACACCATCGCCAACCGCCATCCGGAGCTGAAGATGGTCATGGCGCACATGGGCCACCCCTGGTACGAGGAGTGCATCGTGGTGGCACGCAAGAACCCGAATGTGTACTGCGAGGTGTCGGCGCTGTATTACCGGCCCTGGCAGTTCTGGAACATTCTGGTCTGCGCACAGGAGTACACGATCGCCAACCGCAACAAGATTTTCTGGGGCACCGACTTCCCGTTCACCACCGTGGCTGACTCGATCAACGGCATCCGCAACGTCAACCAGGTGATCGCCGGTTCCGGCCTGCCGCGGGTGACGCAGGACACGATAGACCAGATCCTGCATTCCGACCCGATGGCCCATTGGTGGCACGGTGGCCTGGCAAGCTGAGAACGCGTGATGGCAGACGACAACACGCCCGCAAACCCCAAGCGCCCCAACGGGCTGCGCAGCGACGAATGGTTCGCGCGCCAGGACTCCTACGGCTTCATCTACCGCAGCTGGATGAAGAACCAGGGTCATGCGGCGCGCATGTTCGACGGCAAACCGGTCATCGGAATCTGCAACACCTGGTCGGAGTACACGCCCTGCAATGGCCACCTTCGGGGTCTGGCCGAGCATGTGAAGCGCGGTGTGCTGGAGGCCGGCGGCTTCCCGCTGGAGTTTCCGGTCACGTCCTTGTCCGAGCCGTTGATGCGGCCCACCACCATGCTGTTTCGCAACCTGGCGAGCATGGACGTCGAGGCTTCGATCCGGTCCCAGCCGATGGACGGCGTGGTGCTGCTGGCCGGCTGCGACAAGACAACGCCAGCCTGCCTGATGGGCGCTGCCAGCGTCGACCTACCGACCGTTCTGGTATCCGGCGGGCCGATGCTGTCAGGCCGTTACGAGGGACGGATGCTGGGATCGGGCACCGACGTCAT
>JANNDB010000711.1:0-2128 GCA_031387285.1 Betaproteobacteria bacterium
CAGATCAAGACCGGCTCGCTCAGCCGCTCCGACCGCATGGCCAAGTACAACCAGTTGCTGCGCATCGAGGAAGACCTGGGCGAGGTTGCCACTTACCCGGGCAAGGCGGCCTTCCACCACTTGCGCTGAGCAAACAGCCCCAGGCGCAGCACGTACAGCCTCCATGTCAAAGCGCGTTCTTCCACTGGCCCTGCTGGCTTTGCTGGTGGTCTTGCATGCGCAGCTGTGGATCGGCCGTGGCAGCGTGCCGCACGTGGCAGAGCTGTCGCAGCAGCTGGCCGCGCAGAAGCAGAAAAACCTGGCGGCGCGTCAGGCCAACGAACGCCTGGCGGCCGAAGTACGTGACCTCAGGGAAGGCATGGAAATGGTCGAGGAGAAGGCACGCTTCGAACTCGGCATGGTGCGGCCCAACGAAATCCTGGTGCAGATCACCAAGTAGGCGGCTGCGCCACCTGAGCCTATTGAGGCCGGGCGCTTCCCGCCATTCGCACTGCCACGGGCTGGAACAACTGCGCCGCGTCAACCGGGTCAAAAAGGTACTGCTTGCCGCAGAATTCGCACGCCACCTCGATACGGCCCTGCTCCGCAATGATGCTGTCTGCCTCTGCGCTGCCCAGACCCACAATCATCGCGCCGACTTTCTCGCGGCTGCAGGAGCATGCGAAATGCGGACCACCCGGGCCCGACAGGGAGTCCAGCCGTACCAGGCGCTCTTCCCAGAACAGGCGCCGCAAGATCGTGTCGGCGTCCAGCGAAAGCAATTCGTCGCGCTGCAGGCTTGCCGCCAGCAGGGCGATGCGGCGATAGTCCTCGTTGCGGCCGATCTCGTCCTCGTGGCCCCGATCGCCCAGGTTGCCAGCGCCCTGCACCGGCATGCGCTGGATCAGCAAACCCGCAGCCATTCGGTCGTCCGCCGCCAGCACCAGCCGCGTGTCGAGCTGTTCGCTTTGCAGCATGTAGTGCTCCAGCACCTCGCTGATCTTTTCGAGCTTTTCGCCACGGTCACCAAACAGCGGCACCACGCCCTGGTAGGGTTGCTGTCCGGCAAAACGCGTCTTCGGGTCGAACGTGATGGCGCAGCGGCCGCGGTTCTGGGCATTCACCATGCTGCTCAGTGAAGCCGATGCATCGACTGCACCATTGACTGTCGCGGTGGCGCGCACGCGCAGATCCGGCTGCACTTCCGCCACCAGCAGTTTTACCGGGCCGTCGCCATGCACCTGTACCACCAGGGCGCCGTCGAACTTGATGTTCGACTGCATCAGCGTGGCGGCAGCAAGCAGTTCGCCGAGCAGTTGCTGCACAGGTTCGGGGTAGGCGCCGGTGTGCGTATTGGCAGCGCGCCGTTGCAAGGTTTCGGTCCAGGCGCCGGTCAGGCGGACCAGAATGCCGCGTACCGGCAGCCCCTCGAATATGAACTTGTGCAGTTCCGACATGATCAGGTGATCTTCACCAGGCCCTTGCGAAACCGCGCAGCATTGTCCACATAGTGCCGCGCGCTCGCGTACAAGCCGGCAATCTGCGCATCCGTCAACGCGCGCACCACCTTGGCTGGACTGCCCAGGATCATGGAACCGTCCGGAAATTCCTTGCCTTCGGTGACCAGCGCACCGGCACCGACCAGGCAATTGCGGCCGATCTTCGCGCCATTGAGCACGACGGCACCAATACCAATCAAGCTACCGTCGCCCACGGTACAGCCATGCAGCATCACCATGTGGCCCACCGTCACGTCATTGCCGATGGTCAGCGGCTGGCCCACATCGGAATGCAATACGCTGCCGTCCTGAATGTTCGAACTGCGCCCGATGCGCATCACCTCGGTGTCGCCGCGCAGCACCGCGCCGTGCCAGATGCTCACATCTTCACCCAGTTCCACGTGACCCATCACCTGCGCACTGTCCGCAACCCAGGCCGAAGCTGGAATTGCCGGCCCTACCCCATCGAGTGAATACACTGCCATCGATTCCTCCAGTTGCCAGATTGTAAAAGCCGAGGTTCATCCGACATGCCCAAATCCCCTGCCCATCCAGTCCATGGCGGCGCGCGCGTGGCCCAGGCGCTCCTGGCGCATGGCGTACGCCAGGTCTTCACCCTGTGCGGCGGGCACATCTCGCCCATACTGACC
>JANNDB010000727.1:0-3090 GCA_031387285.1 Betaproteobacteria bacterium
CGGGCAAGCTGCATTACCTCGGTGAACGCAGTGACCTCGCCGCCGTGAACAAGCTGTTCGGCAATGCCCTCATCATCGGGCTCGGTGGCGTCATCGCCGACGTCATCACCATGGCCGGCGCGGCGCAGGTGAGCGCGGAGGACGCCGTGAAACTGTTTGGCATGCTCGACCTCAACATGATAGGCACCAGGGTTGGTACGGCCATGGCCAAACGCGATTTCGCCCCGACCTTCGAGCTGTCCATGGCGCGCAAGGACATGGGGCTGATGCTCCAGACGGCCGGTGACAAACCGCTGGCTGCCCTGCCGGGCATTGCCGCGCGCATGGACCAGCTTATCGCCGCCGGTCATGGCAGCAAGGGAACAGGCGTGATGGTGATCGATGCGGGTTGAGGGCTGACGTGAGTTATGCCCTGTATGTCGGCAAGCAGCATAGCGCCGACGGTGTAGCCTGGCTCGGCGGTTATGGCGACGAGCCGTCCAGCCACTGGCTCGAAGTGGTGGCCGCTGCGCAACACGCGCCCGGCGCGCGCGTGACGGTCGGTGTGACACCGCAGGCCGACCTGCCCGGACTGCTGTGCGACATTCCCCAGGCCAGCCACACGGCGCGCCATCTGCGCGTGAGCTACAGCTACTACCGCGGCGTGCCCGCTCCCCTCACCAATGGCGGCCTGAATGCGTTCGGCGTGGCGGTGCGGGATGTGTGGTCCTCCTCGCGCGCCGAGCTTGTCGCGATGACGCCGGCGACGCAGACCGGACCGAACTACAGCGACCTCGCGCGCCTGGTTCTGGAGCGCGCACGCAGCGCGCGCGAGGGGGTGGAACTGATAGGCCGTCTGATTGCGGAGCACGGGTATTCCGACTACGGCGGCAACTCGCACCTGATCGCGGACCCGGACGAGGCCTGGGTGGTGATCGAGTTTTCGGGAGGGCGCAAGTTATGGGCTGCCGAGCGGCTGGGGCCCCACAGCATCCGCGCTTCGCGGCCAGGTTACATCGGCGTAGTTCCGGTCGACCAGCCAGGGCATCCGGACTTTCTGTATTCGGACAACCTAGTGTCGTTCGCGCTGGCGCAGGGCTGGTACGACCCGGCTGTGTCGCCGGTCTTTGATGCCAATACGGTGTACGGCGACGGCAAGGGCCGCTGGGCGGGTGTGCAGTGGATTGAAGCCGAAATGCGCCGGCGCGCGGATACACCCGGCAAGATCACCGTGGCCGACATGCTGTGGGCCGTGCGTACCGAAAAGCTCACAGGTGACACGGCAGGCTACGGCCAGCTGGTCCCGCTGCAGCACAGCGGGCATGACGGCCTGCGCATGTTCTGGCATACCCCGGTCGGCGGGCTGGCCGCTCCGTTCGTCCCGGTGTTTCTCGGCATGCATTCCGTGCCGGAGGAGTTTCGCCAGCACCGCTATCTGACAGCGGGCGAGTCCTCCCGGTTTCTGGACACCCGCCATGCCGGCAATGGCCGGCCCGACACGCTGTCCCAGGTTGCGCAAGGCATCGAGTCCACCACGGCCGCGGTGGAAGTGTTCAAGCGCCTGTTCAACCTCATCAGCCAGCACAGCGCGCTTTTCCTGCCGGAAGTCACTGCCGTATGGGTGGCGCTGGAGGCGCGGCTGGCTGCGCAGCTGCCCGCCGTGGTGGAGACGGTACGCTGCCTGTACGACGCGGGCAAGCCGGCCCTGGCCGAACACTGCCTCACCTACTACAGCCACACCGAGCTGCGCTGTGCGCTGCAACTGGCGCAGGACCTGGCGCGTAGCCTGGAGGCGCGCACACGTGTCCTGCATGGTTTTCGCTCCGATGCGACACCCTTGAGCGCCGCGCAGATCTGGTAGTGCGCCGGGTCGCTCGCCCCGGCGCGCAGCGGGCAACGCTCAGGCGGCGCCGCCCCGCACACCCAGCGCGCAGACCTTGCGGCACAGTGCGCGCCGGAACGCGCCAGGATCTTCCGCCGGCGCGGCGCTGCTGCCTGCCAGCGGGCGCAGCAACGGGTGGTCCGGCGCGCCTGCGTCCAGACTAAAGCCGGCTGCGTAAATGCGGGCCGCGCCGTGAGCCACGGTGAAGTTGCGCCCCAGCGTCTGCGCCACCAGAGGTGCCAGCTCCGAGGCGATGCAGGTCACGTGGGCCACGCCGCGCACGGCTTCGGCGAGTCCGCGCGGGTCCACACCAAAGTGTTGCGAGCGCGCCTTGTTGGTCAATGCGATCACGGGAAGCGCGCGTTGCCGCGAGAGAACCTGGGTGAAGAAGGTTTCCAACTGATTCGGATGGCTGACCAGGCGTGGTTCACCGGTCACCGCATATCCAGCGTCGTCGAGCTCCAGACGCTCCACCCATGCCACCAGTACCTTTGGTGGTGCAACAACCGGTGGTGCATGACCCAAATCGGAGCAGGCCGTGCGCACTGCCAGCAGGTCGGCGCTACCCGTATCGGTGACGCTGGCCTCGGTGGTCCAGGTACGGTTGCCCTGGCGTTCGCCGTGGGCGATGGCCAGTGTCCAGCGCTTTCCGTCCGGGCTCGTGGATGCCAGCAAGGCCTGGCCGGGAAATGCGCGCTCCAGGTGCGGGGCCTCCATGTCCGCTGTGGATGGCACGAGCCTTGGCCATTTGGAGGCAACCCAGCGCCAGGCGAGCTCACGGGCATGGTGGCGGTTCGCCGATGAGTGCCGGGTGCTGCGCAAGGCCGTGTTCACAACGGTCAGCTGGCGTTCGCCCGAGGGTTTTCGGTCCCATTCGGTGCGGGTGCGTGAAAGCGGTGCGGGGAGGTGCATAGGCAAAATGGCACGCAAGTTTCAGGCCGTCGCGCCGCTCAGGTATCGTCGCGGCTTTGCATCCGCCAAAAAATCAAGACACATGACCAGCATCGGAGAGTTCGACACCATCATCGTTGGCAGCGGGTCGGCCGGCTGCGTGCTGGCCGACCGGCTGACCCAGGACGGCCAGCGCACCGTGTTGCTGCTCGAGGCCGGTGGCAGTGACCGCCGCTTCTGGATCAAGCTGCCGATCGGTTATGGGCGCACCTATTACGACGAGCGCATCAACTGGAAATACGAGACGGCGCCTGAGCCTGCCCTGGATGGCCGGCGCG
>JANNDB010000750.1:0-1877 GCA_031387285.1 Betaproteobacteria bacterium
GTGGCGAAACGCGCATCCAGAGCATTAACTACTACAGCGCGCCCGAAGACGATATGGTTTCCGCCCCGGCCATGGCGCCATGGGCGGGACTGGCCATGCAGGCAGCGGTGGCCGCACGTGCCGCCAAACCGCCGGTCCGCGCCAAACCCGCCGTCAAGCGGGCTGCAACGCGCAAGCCTCACGGCTGATTGGCTTCCAGCCCCGACAACACCTGGCCGCGGCCGGGGATCAGCCAGGACAGGGCGCTGCCAAGCGCCGCCACCCAGCGGCCCAGCACATCGGTGACGCTGCCGGCGCCGCCAGCAGCCGGTGCCCAGCACACATAGGCAGACTCGTTGGCTGCAGCCCCAAAAACCTCCAGCACCACGTGTTGCCCGGGCATCAGTTGCAACCGGTCGCCACGGTGCAGCACCTGGTCGCCCCAGTCGTTGGCCGGGCCGTGGTGCGGGCCGTCCAGCGTGGCCCAGACCTCGCCGCACTCGACGACCAGCAGACCGCCGCCATCCGAGCCCAGGGTGAGCGCGCGGGCCGGCTGCAGCTTCCAGCTTCCCGTGGCCGCACCGGCGACGTCTGATTGTTGCAATTTGAGGGCGGCGTTGGCGATCATGGAATACTCCTTGGTAACGGTTCAGGACTGAATCTTCCTCTTGTCCGGCACCCGGGTCCAATGAAATCGGCCTACACTATTCATTCCCAATACGCATCAATATCTGACCCGAATGGAGGCCCGTGCAGCATTCTGAAACCCATCTGCGCACACGCCCCATCGGGGTCGGCCAGTTGCGCGCCTTCGAGGCCGTAGCGCGGCATCTGAACTTTCGCGCAGCGGCCGAGGAACTGTTCCTGACCCAGAGCGCCGTCAGCCGCCAGATCCAGGCGATGGAAGAGGAGGTCGGTGTGGCGCTGTTCCTGCGCCACACACGCGCCGTCGAAATGACCGGCGCGGGCGCGCAACTGCTGCGCGCCGTGGTCCCGGCGCTGGAGCGGCTGGACAGTGCCGTGCGCATGATCCGGCGCAGCGCGGGGCGCCGCAGTGTGGTCATCACCACCTGGGCGTCGTTCGCGTCGATGTGGCTGATACCGCGGCTGGAGGCATTCCAGAGCGCCCATCCGGATATCGACCTGCGTATCGACGCGAGCGACGTGCGCGTCGACCTGGAGACCGCCGACGTCGACATCGCATTGCGTTATGCGCCGCCTGCGGGTGTGCCGTCGAACGCGGTCCGGCTATTTGGCGAACAGCTCACGCCGGTGGCCAGCCCCTGGCTGCTCAAAAAAGGCAAGACCCTCAAGCGCGCTGCCGATCTGGCGCAGTTCGCCCTGATCGAGGCGAGTGACGGCCACCGCAACCAGAGCCTGGAATTTCTGGCCTGGCGGCGCTGGCTGGACGCGCATCAGCTCAAGCAGCTCGAACCCAAGCGCTGGTTGTACTTCAACTACGCGCACCAGATCGCGCAGGCCGCCCTGACCGGCCAGGGCATTGCACTGGCGCGCCTGCCACTGGTGGCCGACAGCCTGGCCAGCGGCGACCTGGTCGAAATCCTGCCTGGCATGCGCGTCGATTCACCGCTGGTGTACTGGCTGATCGTGGGGCCGCGCGCCGGCGAACGGCCTGAAATACGCGCGTTCTGTGAATGGCTGAAGGCCCAGGCCGAGTTGACGCGCATTGCGACAGGGGACGTTGCGCCGGCCTGAAGCGCCAACATGGCCACCAAGACAATAACCCGCAAGGCGAGAGCCTGACGCCGAACTTCGTTCGACAGCCCGGCAGAGGAGGCCAGGCATTGGCGTGCCGAGGGCGCTGACTGGGTGCCGCCACTCGTGTCCCCCGCCCTGCGGGCTCCTCCTTTACCTCGCTGCGACACCCGGTCAGCTCC
>JANNDB010000859.1:0-2067 GCA_031387285.1 Betaproteobacteria bacterium
GCCATGCCTGGCTCGCAGCAGGCGGGCAGGCACGCGACCCGTACGCGGTGGTCCAGCAATGTGCGGTGGGTCTGATCCGCATCCGTCGCCAGGGCGAGCGGCTGGCCTTTGCCGCGCCACCCCGTGTACGCACTGGCCCGCTGGAGCCGGAACTGCTGCAACGCATCATGGGTGCCTTGTCATTGAGCCCTGCAGACGTGCTCGACCACCAGTGGGTAGACAACGGCCCGGGCTGGAGCGCAATCCGGCTCGCCTCGGCCAAAGCCGTCCTCGCATTGCGCCCCGATTGGGCCGCGCTGCACGACCTCAAGCTGGGCGTGGTCGGCGCCCATGCGCCAGGCCGCGACGTGCAGTTCGAGGTGCGCGCACTGATCGGTGAAGGCGCAGGTTACGAAGACCCGGTGACCGGCAGCCTGAACGCCAGCCTGGCGCAATGGCTCATAGGCGCGGGAACGGCCAGTGATCGTTACGTGGCCGCGCAGGGCGCCTGCCTGCAGCGCGCCGGGCGGGTGTTCATCGAACGGGATGCTGCGGGGCAGGTGTGGGTCGGCGGGCAGTCGGTGACTTGTGTGCGGGGAAGCGTGGCGATCTAGCCGCCCCCGATCAGCGCATCCAACGGGCTGGATGTTCCCCAGGCCGCGGCCTTTAGGACGTGGGTGTAGATCATGGTGGTACTCACGTCGCTGTGCCCCAGCAGTTCCTGCACGGTGCGGATGTCGGTGCCCGACTGCAGCAGGTGTGTGGCAAAGGAATGGCGAAGCGTGTGAACCGAGACAGGCTTGGCCACGCCTGCCTGCAGCACAGCCCGCTTGAGGGCGCGTTGGAGCCGGTCTTCGTATAGGTGGTGTCGCCTTTCGACGCCAGTTCGGGGGTCCACGGAAAACGTCGGGGATGGAAACATCCAGAACCAGGCCCATGACTGACCCGCCTTGGGGTATTTGGCGTCCAGGGCTTGTGGCGTTTCTACCCCGCCACGCTGGGCCTGCCGGTCAGTTTCCCAAAGGGCACGGGCAGAAAGCAGTTGCCTGCGCAGGTCTGCCACCAGGGCACGCGGCAACATGACAACGCGGTCCTTGTTGCCCTTGGCCTCGCGCACGATGATGACGGAGCGATCAAAGTCCACGTCCTTTATCCGAAGACGCATACCTTCCATCAAACGCATGCCGGTGCCGTACAAAAGCTTTGCCAGCAGAGCGGTTTGGCCTTCCATGCAGGCCAGCAACCCGGCAACCTCATCCTTGGTCAGCACGCAGGGGATGCGGCGCGTACGGGCCGGACGGTGAAGGTCATTCAACCAGGGCAGGTCGACGTCCAGTACCTCCCGATAAAGAAACAGCAAGGCGCAAAGTGCCTGGTTGTGCGTGGACGCCGATACCTTGCGTTCGTTGGCCAACATTGTCAGGAACGCCTCGACTTCACGTGGACCCATATCGCGCGGATGCCGCATTTGCCCGTTGCGCCCTTGCCAGCGAATGAAGAAGCGCACCCAATAGAGATAGACGTGTTCGGTGCTGAGGCTATAGTGCATGTACCGAATACGCTCGCGCATCTGATCCAGCAGGCGAGCTGACCGCAGCGGCGGGTATCCGGGTTTCATGGGTTGCTTTATATATGTACGTTTGTCCAGAATGTGCACGGGAAAGCGAGGCTTCAAGCGGCTTTGCGGCCGGTTCGTCATCCAACTTATGGAGCAACGCCAAGGTTCTAGAGCAGCCTTTACTCTGGAAATTGCGTTATCTGTCATGGATGAGCTGATGCGTCACACCTCGACTGACGGCAAACTCACGCTGCTCGTCCATGTTGGCGCCGACGGAGAGACTGCCGTTGGTTTCGAAGGCGGGGACTGGCATACCCATCCCGATGTTCTTGCGGCTATGCTGCAGGTTCCCGTAAATGAGGCCGTGACAGAGTTCATCTCAAGGCTGCAAGCGGATGACATTCCCATTGTTATAAGTACCGATGGCGGCGCTACGGTTGATCCTTGGGTTTCGGACAATTTGGAGGCCACGCTCTCGATGTTCGGGTCACAGTGCCTTCTTCGTTATTGGTCGGGTGCGGAGGTCGTCG
>JANNDB010000880.1:0-2004 GCA_031387285.1 Betaproteobacteria bacterium
GTCTGGTGCTGTACCTGTCGTGGTGGCGCCTGCGCCGCCAGCGCCATGCGATATCCCGGCTTAGATACCGCGCCGACCACGATGCCGTCAGCGGCGCATTGAACCGCGCAAGCTTCAATGGTCTGCTGGAGCAGGCGTGCCAGCTCTGTGCCGATGGTGCGCCGCCGTTTGCCCTGCTGTGTATCGACCTGGACCATTTCAAGGACATAAATGACTCGCTTGGCCACGCTGCCGGTGACGAGGTGCTGCGTCTGGCGACCCAGCGCCTGCAGTCCTGTGTGCGTGAGGGCGACCAGGTGGCTCGGCTGGGTGGCGATGAATTTGCGGTCGTACTGTCCGGCGTTGCCTCCAGGGATTGCGTGACGCCGATGGCGCAGCGCATCGTTGCCGCACTCGCCCGGCCCTATGACGCGGCAGGCCAGCAGGTACGCTGCAGTGGCAGCGTCGGGGTGGCGGTTTATGGAATGGATGCCACGCAGCCCGGTGAGCTGCTCGGGCGCGCCGACATGGCGCTGTACCGGGCCAAGGCAAACGGCCGTGGCACCTATAGTTTCTACGATGTGGCAATGGATTTGCAGATGCAGGCGCGCCGCGCCTTGACGCGCGACCTGCGTGCAGCACTCGCAGCCGGTCAGTTCTCGCTGCACTACCAGCCCCTGTACGCGCGTGATGCGCAAACCTTGACGGGATATGAGGCGTTGTTGCGCTGGAGCCACCCGACGCGGGGTGACGTGCCACCAGCCGAGTTCATTTCGCTCGCCGAAGAAAACGGCGTTATCAACGAGATCGGGTCCTGGGTGTTGCGGCAGGCCTGCCAGGAGGCAGCAGGCTGGCCGTCGCAGATGACCGTGGCGGTCAACCTGTCGGCCTTGCAATTTGCCGACAACGGTCTGGAGCAGCAGGTGGCCCAGGCCCTGGCCGACTCCGGGCTGCCTGCGCAGCGGCTGGAGCTGGAGATCACCGAGTCGCTGTTGATGAGTAATACGGAACGGGTGCTGGGCGTGCTGCGTGCGCTGTCCGGCATGGGGGTTACGATTGCCATGGATGACTTTGGCACCGGTTACTCCAGCCTGGCCTACCTGTGGCGTTTTCCGTTTGACAAGGTCAAGATTGACCGCGCTTTCACGCACAACCTGGGGCATGACGCCAAGGTGGCGCTGATCGTGCACTCCATCATTTCGCTGGCGCATTCTCTCGACATCCGGGTCAACGCGGAGGGCGTTGAAACGCCCAGCCAGATGGCGGCATTGCAGGAGGGCGGCTGCGATGAGCTCCAGGGATTCCTGCTGGGCGTACCGGCGCCTGCGGACGAGTTGACACACTCGGGTTACTCCGAGTTGGCCCTTGCGTCGGGCTGGCGCTCCGAGCCCAGGCGTTCCTTCTTTGGCACCATCCCGCTGCCGCTTCCGGTCTCACATTCCGGCCCCATCGTATAAACGGCCTATGCGCAAACCCCTTCTGCCCGTACTTTTCGTCGCAGCGCTGCTGACGTCCTGTGGCTCCGTCATGCAGAACCCGGTGACCGGGCAAAAAGAACGCAGCGTGCTCAATGAATCCGCTGAAATTTCCCTGGGGAAGAAGGAACATGCACAGGTCTTGCAGGAATACACCGCTTATGCCAATCCGGCGGTGCAGGCCTACGTCGACGCACTGGGCCAGCGGCTGGCCCGCTTGTCCCACCGCAGCGGGCTCGAGTGGCATTTCACCGTGCTCGACAGCCCCGAGATCAACGCCTTTGCGCTGCCCGGCGGGTATGTCTACGTGACCCGCGGCATCATGGCCTTCCTGGAGAGCGAAGCCGATCTGGCCGGTGTGATCGGGCACGAGATCGGCCATGTCACTGCACGCCACGGGGCGCAGCGTGCCACGCGCCAGCAAGTGGCCAGCATCGGCGTGCTGGCTGCTACGGTGCTCGGCACGCTGCGCCCCGTGGCGTGCAGTGACATGGCCGATCTCGTGCCCGATCACACCGGCCAGATCGGCTTCGCTCTCCAGGAAGGCCAT
>JANNDB010000886.1:0-16237 GCA_031387285.1 Betaproteobacteria bacterium
ATTCCGAAGTTCGGCGCATCATCGACCAGCAGTACGCGCTGGCGCGCAAGTTGATCGAGGACAACCAGGACAAGATGCATGTGATGGCCAAGGCCCTGCTGGAATGGGAAACCATCGACGCCGAGCAGATCGACGACATCATGGCAGGCAAGGAGCCCCGTCCACCCAAGGACTGGACGCCGCGTAACCCTGCCCCTGGCGGCGGCCCTGGCAGTCCGCCCCCGGTCGTCACCGATCCGGCACCCACCGTAGCCTGAAGCGCCTTGCAGCGCCCGTCGTCGCGCTGCCCGTTGAGTGACCGGCTGAATGGACGGCGGCCATGATCTGGCAGACATCCCGTTTTGCGATTGACCTGGCGCGGCCGCGCATCATGGGCATCGTCAACGTCACGCCCGACTCCTTCTCGGATGGCGGCCACCATGCGGATGCTGCCTCGGCGTTGAGGCATTGCGAACAGCTCGTGGCCGACGGTGCCCACATCCTGGATATTGGCGGCGAATCCAGCCGGCCCGGCGCCGCACCGCTGCCCCTTGACGAAGAGTTGGAGCGTGTGCTCCCGGTGCTGCGTGGAGCCGTCAGCCTGGGTGTTCCCGTGTCAGTCGACACCTACAAGCCGCCGGTGATGCAGGCGGCGCTGGAACTGGGCGCCGACATCGTCAATGACATCTGGGCCCTGCGCCAGCCTGGGGCCGCAGAGCTGGTGGCGCGGTACCCACGCTGTGGCGTGTGCCTCATGCACATGCACCGGGAGCCGCAGACCATGCAGACGGAGCCCATGCAGGGGGACGTCGTGCCGCAGGTACGCGACTTTCTGATGCAGGCCGCCGCGCAGTTGCTGGCGCTGGGAATGCGGCGCGAGCAGATCGTGATCGATCCGGGAATCGGTTTTGGCAAGACCGTGGCGCAGAACTTCAGCCTGTTGGCGCGTCAGAGTGAGTTGCTGCAAGCGGGGTACCCGTTGCTTGCCGGTTGGTCGCGCAAATCCGCGTTGGCGACAGCCACCAGCAATTCTCTCGCCGATCTGGCAACCATGGATGCACGCTCGCGCCTGGTGCCCAGTGTCAGTGCCGCCCTGCTGGCCGTATGCGGCGGCGCGCGCATCGTGCGCGTGCACGACGTGCGCGAGACTGCCCAGGCGCTCTCTGTGCTGGCATCGGTACAGGCCCAGGCGGCCTGACAATCGGCGACGTTTTATCGAAAGAAGAAGACCATGACAAGAAAATTTTTCGGCACCGACGGGATTCGCGGCACGGTAGGGCATGCTCCCATCACGCCCGATTTCATATTGCGGCTTGCCCATGCGATCGGTCGCGTCCTCAAGCGCGATGCAGCGCGCCCCACGGTGCTGATCGGCAAGGACACCCGCATATCCGGCTACATGCTGGAGAGCGCGCTTGAAAGCGGCTTCAATTCGGCCGGTGTCGATGTGGTCCTGCTGGGCCCTTTGCCGACCCCCGGCGTTGCCTACCTCACGCGCGCCCAGCGTGCGTCGCTCGGTGTGGTGATCAGCGCAAGCCATAACGCCTTTCCCGACAACGGCATCAAGTTCTTCAGTGCGCAAGGTACCAAACTGCCCGACGCGTGGGAAATTGCGGTGGAGCAATCGCTGGACGACGCGCCGGTCTGGGCCGACTCCGCCAGCCTGGGGCGCACGCGCCGGCTGGAAGACGCTGCCGGCCGGTACATCGAGTTTTGCAAGAGCACCTTTGCCAATGATCTGACCTTGCGGGGGTTGAAGATTGTGGTGGATGCTGCGCATGGCGCGGCCTACCATATCGCGCCCAAGGTGTTTCATGAGCTTGGCGCCGAGGTGGTCGCAATCGGCTGTTCACCCGACGGCCTGAACATCAACCACCATGTGGGGGCGACCCACCCGCAGGCACTGGTCGAAGCGGTCCGCGCCAGCGCAGCCGATTTTGGTGTGGCGTTGGACGGTGACGCGGACCGCCTGCAACTGGTGGACAGCTCCGGGAGGCTCTACAACGGGGACGAGCTGCTCTACCTGATGGCCGACGACCGGTTGGGGCGTGACGAGAACGTACCCGGCGTCGTGGGAACGCTGATGACCAACATGGCCGTCGAAGTTGCGCTCAAGCGCCGCGGTGTCGAATTTGTGCGCGCCAAGGTCGGCGACCGCTACGTGTTGGAGGAACTCGAACGCCACCGCTGGCTGCTGGGCGGTGAAGGCTCCGGCCTCCTGCTGGCACTGGACAAGCACACCACGGGGGACTGCCTGATCTCTGCGCTGCAGGTGTTGCAGGCCTGTGTGCGCAGTGGCCGCGGCATGGCGGGGCTGCTGGCGGACCTCACCCTGTTCCCGCAGACATTGATCAATGTGCGTCTGCGCCCTGGCCAGGACTGGCAAGCGAATACCTTGCTGGCGCAGGAAACGCAGGCCGTCACCGCCGAGCTGGGCGATACCGGCCGTGTATTGATCCGCCCCAGCGGCACCGAACCGCTGGTGCGCGTGATGGTCGAGGCGCGCGATGCCGCCCAGGCCCAGCGCTGCGCAGAGCGCTTGGCACAGACGCTGGCGCATTGAGGCCGAACCATGCAATCGTCAATCCAGACCCTGCGCGCCGACTACCACCATCCGCTGCATGCGGCGTCCGTGGTGGCGATGCTCGATGCCTATGCGCAAGACCCCACCGGCGGCGGCAAGCCGCTGAGCGACTTCGTCAAGTCCAACCTGGTGCCATCACTGGCGGCCCGCCCCCAGATCTTCAGTGTCCTGGCGTTTGACGGTGCCACTCCGGTCGGCCTTGTCAACTGCATCGAGGGATTTTCCAGTTTTGCCTGTCGCCCGCTGGTCAATGTGCATGACGTTGTCGTGGCGCAGAGCCACCGGGGCCGCGGTGTTGCGCAACAGATGCTGGAGCTTGTCGAGCAGATCGCGCGTGAACGCGGCGCCTGCAAGATGACCCTGGAAGTGCTGTCCGGCAACTCCCGGGCCCACCGCCTGTATACCCGTATCGGCTTCGGGTCGTTCCAGTTCGATCCGGCAATGGGTCAGGCGCAGTTCCTGCAGAAGTGGCTGGACTGAGCGTCACGGGCCGGGTCGCAGCGGCCCCATGCGCAGCAAGGCCTCGAACTCGACCGCCGGAAGCGGCCGGCTGAACAAATACCCCTGCACTTCGGTACAACCCCGCTCGCGCAGGAAATCCAGTTGGCCCTGGGTTTCGACACCTTCGGCGATGGTCTGCATGCCCAGGCTGTCCGCCATGCGGATGATGGCGCCCACGATGGCCTTGTCATCCATGTCCTCGGTGATATCGCGCACGAAAGTCCGGTCAATCTTCAGCTTGTAGACCTGGAAGCGCTTGAGGTAGGCCAAGGAGGAGTAGCCGGTACCGAAGTCGTCGATGGACATGCGCACGCCACGCTGGTGCAGGTCGTCCATGATGGCAATCGCGCCGGCGGCGTTGGTCATTGCCACACTCTCTGTAAGTTCCAGTTCCAGCAACCGGGGCGGGACGCCGGCTTCCTGCAGGATGCGGGACACCAGCTGGGGCAGGCCCGCATGGCGAAACTGTACCGACGACAGGTTCACCGCCATGGTGATGGGTTCCAATCCGGCGCGGATCCAGTCCGCCAACTGTTGCACTGCCTTGCGGATCACCCACTCGCCAATCGGCAGTATCAGGCCGCTGCTCTCCGCGATGGGGACAAACTGGCTCGGCGCAATAGCGCCCAGATCGGGATGGTTCCAGCGCAGCAGCGCCTCGGCGCCCACGGTCTGACCGCTGGCCAGGGCAATCTGCGGCTGGTAGTGCAGGCTCAGCTGGTCACGCTCCAGCGCCCGGCGTAGCGCATTGCCCAGCAGCAATGCAGAGTTCGTCTCGGTCCGTATGTCAGCCGTGTAAAAACTGAACCCGTTGCGACCCTCCGACTTGGCCTTGTACATGGCTGAATCGGCGCAGCGCGACAGGTTGTCCAGATCGACGCCGTCGCCGGGGTACATGGCGATGCCGATGGAGGGCGTCACGGTCAGTTCGTGGCCCTCCAGATTGAAGGGCAGCAAAGTGGCTTCGAGCAGCTTGGTTGCGAGATGGGCCGCACCGGTGGCGTCGGTGTCGGGCAGCAGCAAGATGAATTCGTCGCCGCCCAGCCGGGCCACGGTGTCCTGTTCCCGCACGACTGCCATCAGGCGGCGCGCCAGTTCCACCAGCACTTCGTCTCCAACCCGGTGCCCAAGCGAGTCATTGACGGTCTTGAAATGGTCCAGATCCAGGAACATGAGCGAGACAGGTTGCTGGTTGCGTTGCGCCAGGCTCAGCACCTGGCGGCAGCGCTCGGTCAGCAGGGCGCGATTGGGCAACCCGGTCAGCGCGTCGTAGTGGGCGAGCTGCTGAATGCGGGCCTCCGCCGCCATTTGTTCAATGATCTTGCGCTCCAGTGCCTGCACCGTGAGTCGCAGTTCGGAGGTGCGCACCTGGACCAGTTCCTCCAGGTCGGTGCGCGCCTGCAGCAGCGCCGCTTCGGCCTTCTTGCGCGCCGTGATGTCCATGGTGATCCAGATGGAACCCAGCTCCAGATTGCCGGCATCGATGGCCTTGGCGCGCACTTCGCAGCAGACCGCGCTGCCGTCCTTCCTGGCCAGCATCATTTCGCCCTCGAACGAACGCCCGGCCTGTAGCGGCGCATAACAGCGCTCACCGGCGGTCAGCCAGTCTTCCTCGCTCAGGTACCACTGGCGCGACGAACTGCCGGTAAGCTCGCCAGGTTCGTAGCCGAACAAGCGCTCGAAACTCTCATTGCACTGGGTCACCTTGCGGTCACGCAGAAAGACAATGCCCACCATCGCATTCGACAGGATCAGGCGTTGCTGGGCGAGCACAGACTGCAGCTGGTAATGCGCATGTTTTTGCTGGTCAATGTCGTCGACGATCCAGACCGAGCCTTGTTCCGTCTCGCCCGGGTCCACCAGCGTGCCGGTCAGGTGGGTCCAGAACAACTGGCCGGTAGCGCGCTTCATCAGCACTTCGCTCTTGTAGGGGGCGCCAGAGGCCATGACCGGATAGGCCGCCGCCCCCAGGCTATGAAATGCCTCATCGTCAGGGTACAAGGAACGGCTCGACTGGCCTGCCATGTGGGCAGGTCCTGCAAAACCGTAGATATCGGCGAACTGCTGGTTGCAGCGCACGATCAGCCTTTGCTTGATGAATGCAATGCCAACGCCGGCATGGTCCATCACGACCTGCAACTCGCGCAGTCGCGTGGCCAGTGACGCATTGGTGCGCCCGCCGCCCGGTCGATCCGGCAGGTCGTCAACTTGAACTTGCATAGGCTTGTCTCACGGTCTGTCGCCGAAGGGTTGGGTAGGATGTTAACGGCCTGGGTTATCCTCTTTCTGCACCGGCTGCACGGTGTTTTTTTGTTGCATTGCGATCTGGAGGCGTCTGTGTCGGAAAAGCCGGTTGTGCTGATTTCATCCATGGCCACCAAAGAGGTCCTGCGGGAGCTGCTTGCGCAGTTTCAGCCAGTGTCGGACATTGCCGTGCAGGCCATCAGCGCCGGTGGTGTGGATGTGGCCAAACGTGTTCGCGGCGGCGAGGCCTTCGATATGGTGGTGCTGGCGCGCGATGCCATCGACCTGCTGGTGCAGGATGGCCTGCTGCTCGCCGACAGTTGTACAGACCTTGTCCGCTCCGGTATTTCCGTCGCCGTGCGCGCCGGTGCGCAACGCCCTGACATCGGAACCGAAGCGGCCTTGCGCCAGGCGGTGCTGGATGCGCCTTCGCTGAGCTACTCGACCGGGCCCAGCGGCACGTACCTGAGTGGTCTGTTTCAGCGCTGGGGCATTCATGAATCCATCAGCGGCCGTATCGTGCAAGCGCCACCCGGGGTGCCGGTGGGAAGTCTGGTGGCGCGTGGTGATGTGGCGCTGGGCTTTCAGCAACTCAGCGAGCTGCTGCACCTGCCCGGAATAGACATTGTGGGTGCGTTGCCCGCACCGATCCAATTGATGACCGTGTTCTCGGGAGCCGTCACCACCATCTCCGGTCGCGCCAGGGCGGCGCACGCGCTGCTGGCCTTGCTGGCTTCGCCGGCTGCAGCGCCGACCATGCGCCGCCAGGGCATGGAACCTGCCTGACCGCTGCGCTGCGGACAAGCCAGGCGCCGTTGCGCCGCTGTCACATAACTGTCGGGTATCTGCCATCAGGCGGTCACAGGGTGGCTTCACCATGCACGCATGTTCAACGCGATAGCCTCGCAATGGAGTGCGACATGAAAGAATTGCCTACCCCCACCCTGCCGCTGGCGCAGGACTTCCTGGCGCGCAGCTCCGTGTACCTGGGCTTCATGGGCGCGCGCCAGCCGATTTCCCAGACAGCACGCCGCGTGGTGCCGGTCGCGGCCCCGGCGCAAAGCCTGGTGGTCCAGTGGGCAGAAACCACCGATGACGTACGTGCGGCGCAACGGCTGCGCTATGAGGTTTTCGCCGGCGAAATGGGAGCCCGGCTGGATACCTCGGTAAACGCGGCCTACCCAGGGCACGACATCGACCTGTACGACAGCTACTGCGAGCATCTTCTGGTGCGTGACGGCTTCACGCGTGAGGTTGTGGGTACCTACCGGGTGCTCACGCCGGCGCAGGCCCGCCGCGTGGGGAGCACCTACACCGACGGCGAGTTCGACCTGACGCGCCTGCGTGCGCTGCGCGAGCGCATGGTCGAGTTGGGCCGCAGTTGTGTGCGCCGCGACTATCGGCACGGCGGCGTCATCATGTCGCTGGGAGGCGCGTTGTTCGAGTTCATGCAGCGCAACCGATTCGACACGATGATCGGCTGCGCCAGCATCCCAATGGCACTTCACGGCAAGGCTGGCGGTGACGCGGCCGCCAGCATCTGGCGCCGCGTCGGCCAGACTCACCTGGCGCCGATCGAATACCAGGTATTTCCGCGCCGCCCGCTACCGCTGGAGGTTTGTGATGCCACGCTGGATGTCGAGCCGCCGGCCCTGATCAAGGGATATTTGCGCCTGGGAGCCAAGGTGCTGAGCCCGCCGGCATGGGACCCGGTATTCCGTTCCGCGGACTTGCCCATCATGGCGCGCCTTGAAGACTTGCCACTGCGCTACCGCAGGCACTTTCTGGGCGGATGACGCGAATTTTGTCACGGCATTGTCATGTTGACGCCGAACAATGAGACATCGCCTTGCGGCCTACTGTTCGACGACCAATGTCCTCCTCCGATTCGGCCCCCCGGCCGAAAGGTGAATCCACGCTGCCCCTGCTGGACCGCGACCACAGCATCCTGGCTTTCAATGAACGCGTGCTGGACTGGGCGCTGCGCAAGGAAGTCCCTCTGCTCGAGCGGCTGAGGTACCTGTGCATTGTTTCATCCAACCTGGACGAGTTCTTCGAGATCCGGTTTGAAGCGCAGCTCGCCGCCGCACGGCCGGATGCAGGCCGCGGGCCCGGCAATGCGGAGGCTTTCGAGGCCCTTTCTGCCATTGCACATGCCTTGGTGGCGCGTCAGTACGCGCTGTACAACGAGGAGTTGATGCCGCAATTCGAGCGCCAGGGAATCCGGATCGTGGCGCATGGCGAGCGTGATGCCGCCCAGCGGCAGTGGGTCGAGGCCTATTTTGAGCGCGAGGTGCGTCCTCTGCTGTTGCCGGTGGGTCTCGATCCGTCCCATCCATTTCCGCAAGTCGCCAACAAGTCGCTGAATTTCATCGTACGCCTCGGCGGCGAAGACGCCTTTGGCCGTGCCAATGAGATATCCATCGTCAAGGTACCGCGCGTATTGCCGCGCCTGATCCGCCTGCCCGATGCGGTGTCGGGCCGCGGTATTGCTTTCGTTTCGTTGTCGAGTGTGATTCGCGCGCGCCTCGAATCCCTCTTTCCAGGCCGCGAGGTGGGCGAGTTCTCGCAGTTCCGGGTTACACGGCATTCTGACCTCGCCGTCGACGAGGACGACGTCAAGAACCTGCGCACCGCCCTGCGCCAGGGGCTGCAGCACCGGCACTACGGCCAGGCGGTCCGGCTCGAGGTGTCCGCCGGCTGCTCGCGCTACCTCTCGGACTTTCTGCTGCAGCAGTTCAGCCTGCCGGAGCTGGCCTTGTACCGCGTGCACGGGCCGGTCAATCTGGTCCGGTTGACACAGCTGATCGACTTGGTGAACGCACCCAAGCTGTGCTTCCCGGCGCATGTGCCGAGTTACCCGATTGGCATCAATCCCGGCATTTCCCTATTTGCCAACCTCCAGCGCGGCGACATCATCGTGCACCACCCCTTCGAGAGTTTCGACGGCGTGCTGGACTTTCTGCGCGAGGCCGTCTACGACCCGCAGGTGCTGGCGATACGCCAGACGATTTACCGGACCGGTGCCGATTCGGCGTTGATGGATCTGCTGCGGGAAGCCGTTCGGCGCGGCAAGGAAGTCATGGTAGTGGTGGAGCTGAAGGCCCGTTTTGACGAGGAGGCCAACATCAACTGGGCCGAGTCGCTGGAGGCCATCGGCGCGCAGGTGGTTTATGGCGTGGTCGGACTCAAGACGCATGCCAAGATGCTCCTGGTCACGCGCCGCGAGGGGCGCCAGTTGCGGCGCTACGGCCATCTGTCCACCGGCAACTACAACCTGCGCACAGCGCGCCTCTATACCGACCTGAGCCATCTGACGGCGGACGCCGAGTTGACAGCCGATATGGCCCACGTGTTCGTGCACCTGGCCAGTCAAAGCCGCCTGCCACGCCTGAACCACCTCTGGCTGGCGCCATTCCATCTGCACCGCAGGCTGATCCAGAAAATCGATGCCATCGGCGACGCCGCCGCCCGCGGCGTGCCGGGGCGCATCGTCGCCAAGATGAATGCGCTCACCGATGAAGCCCTGGTGATGGCGCTGATACAAGCCGGCCGCAACGGCGTTCGGATCGACTTGATCGTGCGCGGCGCCTGCGTGCTGCCGGCGCATGTGGCGGGTTTCACAGACAACATCCGCGTGCGCTCCGTGATCGGGCGCTTTCTGGAACACACGCGGGTGTTCTACTTTCGCACGGGCGAGGATGAGCAGCTGTATCTGTCCAGCGCCGACTGGATGAACCGCAACATGATGCGTCGCATCGAGCTGGCCTGGCCGGTGAACGACCCGGTGCTGCGCCAGCGCATTCTCGATGAATGCCTGGTGGCCTACCTGCATGACCGGGTCGACGCCTGGGACATGCTGCCCGATGGCCGCTACGCAAGGGTAAGCGCGCGCGGCAAACACGCCGGCCACAGCGCCCAGGCGGCCTTGATGCAACGCTACGCCGGTGGCGGCGACAAGCCGAAGACGCGATCATGAACCTGATCTTGTGGCGCCATGCCGAAGCCCAGGAACTGCGTGAAGGTGGCGACGACCTGGATCGGCCGCTGACCGGCAAGGGCGAGAAGCAGGCCAAACGCATGGCCCAGTGGCTGGACCGCCAGTTGCCGGAACTTACGCGCATCCTGGTGAGCCCGGCAAGGCGTACCGAACAGACTGCCGCCGCTCTGGGACGCAAATTCAAGATTCGGGCCGAACTGGCGCCGGGCTGCAGCGCCATTCAATTGCTGGAACTGGTGCAGTGGCCCGAAGACAA
This sequence comes from Betaproteobacteria bacterium, assembly GCA_031387285.1. Classification (GTDB taxonomy): domain Bacteria; phylum Pseudomonadota; class Gammaproteobacteria; order Burkholderiales; family Burkholderiaceae_C; genus CAISIP01. The sequence continues at coordinate 9,565 of JANNDB010000886.1, forward strand.
GGCCACGGTGCTGGTGGTGGGCCATCAGCCAACACTCGGAGAGACGGTTTCACACCTGCTGGGCCTGGACGCAGAGGAATGCCCGGTTCGGCGCGGCGGCATCTGGTGGTTGCGCAGCCGCGTGCGCAACGCCGGGGTGCAGACCGTCGTGGTGACGGTGCAATCGCCCGACGTGTTGTAGCAGCGCACGCCGGCGCGATCTCAGGAACTGCTCGGACGCCCGGTCTTGATGGCGGGAACGGCGCGCAGCGCGTCGACCAGGGCACTATCGGGCATCGCTGCCAGCGCCTTGATGCCGGCACGCAGCAGCTCGCTTTTCTTGGCCGGACTGGCCAGTCCGGCAGCGCGTTGCTTGAGCTGGTCGAGGACCGCGTATTCGGGTTTGGGAATGGTGAAGCTGTCGCGCACCAGCTTGGGCTTCTTGAGTTTGGCCGTTGCAGCTACAGCCTTGGCGGGCACCGGCGCTATTTGCGCGGGCACCACAGCCTTGGCCGGCACCGCGGCGCTTTTTCTGGGCACGGGTGGGGTGGTCCGGGGTGCAGCAGTCCTGACGGCTGGTTTGCGGGTTGTGGGCATGGTTGGTGCAGTGGAGTTAAACGATTTATACAGTTTATACCGTTTCATCGCCTGGGTCAAATCCGCACGTCAATGCTCCTGGAAAGCGAACGAGCGGGGCGTCTTCTGCCAGGCCAGCGACTCCTCGCGCAGCAGGTGCGCCGATTGTGGGTACGCTTGGGCCCAGCCGGTTCGGCAAGTGAGCACAAAACCCTGTGCCTGGTCGGGATCCGCGCCAAGCTGCAGGCCGGTTGTATCGGGATCGCGCCGCGCGTGGCACAGGATCATGGACAGGCGCAGTGCCAGCAATTGCAGCACCAGTGTCTCGTCGGAGAAATCGACTTCGAGCTTGCGCAACTTGCCGCGGTGACCGAGTACCAGCAGGCTGAGCCGGTGCAGTTCGGATTGGGAGAAACCCATGGCGTCGGTGTTGTCAAGTATGTAGGCGCCATGCTTGTGGTAATCGCTGTGGGCGATGCGCGCGCCAATCTCATGCAATTGGGCGGCCCAGACCAGTTTGCGCGCGGCGCGCCCGGCGTCTGCACCCTGCGGGCTCGTGGTCGTTGGCTGCACCTGTGCGAACAGCGCCATGGCGACCTTGCCTACCCGCTGGCCGTGTTCGGCGTCCACCCCGAACTTGGTGGCCAGCCGGTTCACCGACGTCACGCGTACATCCTGGTCTCCGGTGCTGACGCCTAGGAGATCGCACAGCAGGCCATGCCGCAGGCCCCCGGCGGCGCTCTGCATGGTGTCGATCTGCAGCAGGTCGAACAGCGCACGCAGAATGCTCACCCCGCCACCAATGATGGGACGCCGGTCCTCCTTCATGCCAGCCAGGCGCAATCGGTCTGCGCTCTGGGCCTGGAGCAATTTTTCCAGCAGCCAATCCAGACCGTCCCGGCTGACCGAGCCGGCAGGCCAGCCGCCAGCGGCCAGCACATCGCCGACGGCGCCTATTGTGCCGGCTGATCCGTAGGCCATGTCCCAACTGTCGCGCCGGTACGCATTGAGGGCTTCATCCAGAACCGCCTTGGCGGCGATCTCTGCCATCTGGAACGCCTTGGCAGTGAACTGGCCGTCACCGAAATAGCGGGTCGACCAGGCAATGCTGCCTACGCGGTAGGACTCCACGGTGCGCGGCTCGAAGCCCTGGCCGAGAATCAGCTCGGTGGAGCGTCCACCGATGTCCGCCACCAGCCGGCGCTCGTTCGACTGCGGCAGCATCTTCGCGACGCCCAGGTAGATCAGGCGCGCTTCCTCGCGACCCGAGATCACGTCGATGGGAAAGCCGAGTATGGCGTTGGCGCGTGTCAGGAAATCGTCACGGTTGCGCGCCTCGCGCAAAGTCTGGGTGGCCACGGCGCGCACCTGGTTTTTCTTGAACCCGGCCAGCCGTTCGCCGAACCGCGCCAGGCAGTCCCAGCCGCGCTGCATGGCGTCGGGCAGCAGATTGCGGTCGTCGTCGAGTCCACTGCCTTGACGGATGGTCTCTTTCAGGTACTCCGTGCGTTCGAACTGCCCATGGTCCAGACGTACGATCTCCAGGCGAAAACTGTTTGAGCCGAGGTCCACCGCGGCCATTCGCGTTCCGTTTTGCATGCGTATCGTGGCTTCGTTTCGACCAGCATACCATTCAGGTGCGACGCGCATCCGAGTTTTGCCGGCGGGGCGGCTCAATACACCTCAGGGACGATGATCTCCGGTGCCACTGGCTGTCGCGCGTAGTCCTCATGGCGTTGGCGTGGCGGCAGCACGATGACCGGATGCTCTACTTCGTCGTAGGCAATCTGGTTCAGCAAGTGGTGAATGCAGTTGAGGCGCGCCTTCTTCTTGTCCACCGCCTGTACCACCCACCAGGGCGCTTCCGCGATATGGGTACGCGCCAGCATGGTTTCCTTCGCCCAGGTGTATTCCTCCCAGCGCCGGCGCGATTCGAGGTCCATGGGGCTGAGCTTCCACTGCTTGAGCGGGTCGTGGATACGCCCCAGGAAGCGCAGGTGCTGCTCCTCGTCGGAAATCGAGAACCAGTACTTGATGAGCTGGATTCCCGAGCGCACCAGCATGCGCTCGAATTCCGGCACTGAGCGAAAGAACTCCTCATACTGCTCATCAGTGCAAAAGCCCATGACGCGCTCGACGCCGGCCCGGTTGTACCAGCTGCGATCGAACAGCACGATCTCCCCGGCCGCCGGAAGATGCGAAACATAGCGCTGGAAGTACCACTGGGTGCGTTCGCGGTCATTCGGCGCCGGCAGTGCGGCCACCCGGCACACGCGCGGATTGAGGCGCTGCGTGATGCGTTTGATCACGCCGCCTTTGCCCGCTGCATCACGCCCTTCGAAAAGGATCACCAGCTTGTGGCCGGTCTTGACCACCCAGTCCTGCAGCTTGACCAGTTCTGCCTGCATGCGGAACAGCTCATGAAAATACAGGCGCCGCTGCGCCTTGTACTGTTGCGAACCGGTGTCGACGCCGCTGTCGGCCAGCGCATCGAGGTTGCGATCCTCCAGCTCGAGTTCGAGCTCTTCGTCGTACCCGTCGCCCAACTCCCGTCGAATGCGTTGTGCCAGTTCGTCTTCGCTTGCGTTCAATGCCTGCTCCCAGAAACGGACCTGCAGTCCAGGCACAGGGACCACGCGTCCCGGTTTCCTGCCTGCGGTTGCAAGCTCCAACCTTAGTGCGGCCCGATGACGGTTGTGTGACAAGGCGTCGCCGGATGGCCGGACCTGCCCTGCATTGTGCAACGGAAACTGGGTATGGTCAGCCCGGAAACTGCGCCTGGGTCCAGACCCGCGGGCGAACCGGCTCTTCTACCCGGGCCAGTATCTCCGCGTAGACGGCTTCGATCTTCAGCAGAATATTTTCCCAGCCGAGCTCCAACGCACACTGGCGGGCTGCCTCGCCGAGCCCGCGGGCCGCGCCAGGGTTGGCCGCGAAATCGCGCGCCAGTTGGACATATGCCGCTGCATCGCCGCGCGCAGCCAGCAGGCCATGCGTACCGTGCGAGATCAATTGCCCGGCCGCTGCATCGTCGAAGGCCAGCACGGGGAGCCCGCTCGCCATGGCCTCAAGTGTCACATTGCCGAATGTTTCAGTGAGGCTGGGAAACAGGAACAGGTCGCTTAAAGCGTAATGCGCAGCGAGGTCTTCACCGGTTCGAAAGCCGGCAAAAATCGCGTTGCGGCAGCGGGCCTCCAGATCCGTGCGCGAGGGGCCATTGCCAACCACTACCAGGCGCGCCCGGGGCTGTACCGAGCGCAGTTCCTGGAACGCCTGCAGAACCAGCCCCAGATTCTTTTCCGGCGCCAGCCTGCCCACGTACAGGGCAACCGGGTCGGCGTCGCCCACGCCCCATTGCTGGCGCAACGCTGCACTGCGCCGGCTCGGCGCAAAAAGCTGTGTGTCGACGCCGCGCGCCACCACCGACAGCGCCTGCAAGCCTTTGGCGACAAGTTGTTTCTTGAGCGCAACGGTGGGAACCATGGTGGCGTGGCAACGGTTATGGAAGTGGCGCAGGTAGGCCATGATCGGCTGGCTCAGCCAGGACACGCCATAGAACTGGCTGTAGGCGTGAAAGTTGGTACGAAAGTCCGAGCACACCGGCAATTTGAGCCGGGTCGCAGCGTGCAGGGCAGACCATCCGAGCGGACCTTCAGTGGCTATGTGCACGATGTCTGGCCGCCACGCGGTCCACTGCCGGGCCAGCAGGGCGCCGCTGGGCAGCCCCATGCGCAACTGACCGTACATGGGAATGGCCATTCCACGCGTGAGCACATCCTGTTGCCCGTTCTGCTGGCCCTGGTGTTCGTGGCCGCCCTGGTTCGGGCGCACCACCTGCACCATGTGCCGGCGTGCACGCAATCCTTCCACCACGCGCGCGACGCTGTTGGCCACGCCATTGATCTCGGGCGGGTAGGTCTCGGTGACCATGGCGACGCGGAAAAGTCGCCTTGAGCGCGTGGTCGGAGCGCCGGTGAAGGTGTTTTTCATGCGGCCATGATGCAAGGCCGATGCAACAGTTTGATGACAGACAGGTCGTCTTTTCTCCGGGGGGCATCCGTCACCAAAGATTCACGAAATGCCTTCAGTATCGGGCCACGTTTTTATTCAAGGAGCACGTATGAAAGACTTCCTCGTGAATTTGCGTACCCAGCGTTGGGACGACCATCGCTACTACCACCACGACCGCATCAACCAGAGCCTGCATCTTCTGAGCGCGGTCAGCTTTGTGGTGGCTTACGGCTGGCTTTTCATCGATCCCGTGGTTTCGGCGTTGATCGCATGGCTGGTATCGATGACAACGCGCCAGATCGGGCACTTCTTCTTTGAACCGCGTGACTACGACAGCGTCAACCAGGCGACGCATGCGCACAAGGAAGACATCAAGGTCGGTTACAACCTGCGCCGCAAGATGGTGTTGATGGGACTGTGGGCCGCGATCCCGGCGTTGGTGTGGCTCTATCCGGCGGTTTTCGGTTTGTTCGAGTCAGGCGACTCGTGGCAGGCGCTGGCGCGCCGCATAGGTACCTTGTGGCTGGCGCTCGGATTCGCCGGGCTGCTGTTTCGGGCGGCGCAACTGCTGATCCAGCAAGACGCGAAGACCGCGATGGTCTGGATTACCAAGATTCTGACCGACCCGTTCCACGACATCTGGCTCTACCACAAGGCGCCTTTGCATCTGCTGCGCGGGGAGCGGCTTGATCCGATGACCCACGTGCGCCACGGCTGAATTTCAAAACCGATGACGCAGCGCCTCGGCGAGGATGCCGCGCCGTATGTCCCTGTCGGTCTGTTCCGCCGGCGCCGACCACCATCCGTCCGATTGCATCTGGCCGGCTGCGGCCAGGAAGAGTCGCGCCACTTCTGCGAAGTCGGCGTTGGTGTAATTGAGGCTGAAGATCATGCGGCCGCTACCGACCCAGCTCAGTGCCAGGCCGTGCAGCCGGAGGTAGTACTGAAACATCCAGTTGTAGCGCGAGGGCCGGGTGTAGGTAATCGTCCACACACTCGACATGTTTGCTACGCGCAGTGGCAGGCCGGCATTTTCAAGCCGTTGGTTGATCGCGGCGGCGCGGCGCTCCCAGCGCTCGTCCAGCCCCTCGTACAGCGACTGGATCGCGGCGCCTTGCAGGCGCTCGAGGAAGACCTGCATGGCCCCCATGACGTAGGGATGCGCGTTGAAGGTGCCGCGCGCAAAGCAAATGTCGGCGGGCCGCTCGGGGCGAAACCGCTTCATGAGGTCAGAGCGACCGCAAATGACGCCGACCGGAAGGCCACCGCCCAGGGTCTTGCCATAGGTCACCATGTCGGCACGCACGCCAAAGTACTCCTGGGCTCCGCCCGGTGCGAGGCGAAAGCCCATGAACACCTCGTCCAGGATGAGTACGATGCCGCGTTCGGTGCAGACCTTGCGAAGTCGTTGCAGCCAGTCCGTGTAGGCGGCGCGGTCAAAGCCTGCGCGCCGGGTACTGTCGACCAGCGCGGAGTCGCCGGGCGCGGCTGCGTTCGGATGCAGCGCCTGCAGCGGATTGACGAGCACGCAGGCGATGTCCGAACGCCTGCGCAGCACGCGAAGGGAGCGCTCGTGCATGTCTCGCAGCGTGAAGGTGGAGTGTGCGGTCATCGGATTGCCAGGGCCAGGCTGCACGTCGTCCCACCAGCCGTGGTAGGCACCGCAGAAGCGCACGATGTGGGTTCGCCTGGTGTGGTAGCGCGCCAGCCGTACCGCCTGCATGACGGCTTCTGTGCCCGACATGTGGAAAGACACCTCGTCCAGGCCGGAAATCTCGCGCAGGCGTCGCAGGTTGTATGCCACGCACGGGTGGTAGACGCCGAGCACCGGGCCGAGATCGCGGACCCGTTGCGCGCCTTCTTCGATGCAGGACTTGTAGAAGTCCAGGCCGAACAGGTTTACGCCATACGACCCCGCGAGGTCGAAAAAGTGGTTGCCGTCCAGGTCCTCGAGCATGACTCCGTCGGAGCGCTGGTAGAAGGCACCGACCGCGAGGTGCTGGCGCAGGTAGGTGCCGTACTGGAACGGGACGCGGTAGGCGGTGGTGAACTGCAGGTCGGACAAGCTTGTCCGGGCCTCGGCCGTCATTGCATTGGTCCTGGCGAA
>JANNDB010000930.1:0-1920 GCA_031387285.1 Betaproteobacteria bacterium
CGACGACCCCGTCGGGCTCGCGGCACTCGACGCGACGCGCCACTTCGCACACCAGGTGATCGACCACAGCCACATTGCCCGGCGCAAGGGCACATGCCAGTGCCGGGCGGCCCTCGCGTTCGTGGGGTCCATGGCGCCCTCCCAGGTCGTGTAGGCGCCGACGATCTCGGCCAGTGACAACACTGCGTGCGACTCCAAATCCCAGGTGGTGGACGTGTACAGCGTGGCATGGGCAAGGTCCAGCCCGGGATAGCTGTAGCGGCACTTTTCCAGATCCACCAGGATGGCTTGGCTGGCGTCGACGCCCGTGCCGAGCGGCGTCACACCGCCGCGCTGGCGGATGATGAAGTTGCCCGGATGGCCGTCAAAGGCGATCAGGTGTTGCGGAGGGCGGTCGCCGCGCTCACAGATAGTGCTCAGATTCGCCATTTCCCGGTGCAGTGCGGTCTGCACCGGTGCTTCGAGCCGGGCGGAGACCATGTGCCGGGCCTGATCCGAGATTTCATCTACAAGCGCCTTGAGCGGGTCGTCCGCATTGATCAGCGGCGGTCGAAGGGCGGCGTCGGGAAGCGCAAGACTGTGCATGGCAGCCAATGCCACCACCATGCGCCCCAGATCCTCTGGCAAAGCCGCGTTGCGGCCGATGATGTCCTCGACCAGCAGGGCACCACGGGGCAAATTGGCACACGGAGTCAATACACCCACAAGCTTCGGCGTGTGCCCACCGGCCGATGCGCGCCCGAAACAGGCCGACTGGTACGCCAGATTGGCGCTGGCGCTCAGGCCCATCTGGCTTTGCTTGGGGATGCGGGCCAGGACGCCGGTCCCGCGCAGGCGCACGTGGTCATGGGCCAGGCCCTTGTCTTTGAGCCGCTCCATCGGCCTGCCAGCCCATGGGCTGCCCTGCGTCGCGAGTTCGGACGAAAGGGCCTGTAACAGGGGGTCGGCAATGGCAGGTGGGCTAGGCATTCTTGCCAATTGTGAATAACTTTGGGTCAGTCGGCTCAATGGCACCCGCTCTGACACATGGTCGATCATCTTCTGCAACGGCACAGCCTGACCCCGCGCTGCCCGCGCGCGTTGGCGCACACGGATACCAAACGCTTTGGATGCGGCCAGAAACAGCCGGGGAAAGGTCTGCGGCGGACCGAAGGCCTGAAGTGCCTGGATTGGGCGCCCGCGCCGTGACAAAAAAGCGTGCCAGCGCTACTTCTCGTCGCGCAGCCAGTACCACTTGTAAAGGATGCGCTGCCCGATGCGCCGGAACGGCGCGAACGCCGGCGAGCGCACCAGACCGAACATGTTGGGGTATTCCAGCGGCGAGTCGTAGATCGGCAAGCGGAACACCTCCTGCCCGGCGTCCTTGCCGGCGACCCGCTCGGCCAGCCGCTTGCCGGCCCAGGTGGAGAACGAGACACCGTTGCCACCGTAGCCGATCGCGTGCCAGACGGTCTGCGCCGGGTCGGGCCGGGTGATGCGCGGCATCATGTCGTGGCTCACATCCACCCAGCCCCACCAGGAGTAGTCGATCGGGATATCGGCCAGCGGCGGGAACTTGCGCGCGATCGCATCGGTCAGCAGCTTCAGGTGGTCGGCGCGCTCGGCGTCGGCGCCGGTGACGGAGCTGCGGCTGCCGATCTGCAGCCGGTTGTCCTTGAGCAGCCGGTAGTAAAAGCGCAGCGTGCGGGTGTCGGTCAGGAAGGTGCGCGAGCGGAAATTGGTGGCCTGGATCTCTGCCTCGGTAAGCGGTCGCGTGACCACCGAGTTCGACAGGATCGGCATGATCTTGTTGCGCAGCAGCGGATTGAGGCCCTGCCCGGTGTAGCCACCGGTGCATACAGCGACGCGTTTCGCCCGCACAATGCCGCCCGGCGTGCGCAGATGGTGGATGCCGCCCCGGGTCTCCCAGCCCTGCACCGG
>JANNDB010000567.1:0-1980 GCA_031387285.1 Betaproteobacteria bacterium
GTTGCGGTGCATGCCAACGAAAACCTGGGGACCTCGGATCGCGGCGTAGCGACCTTGCGTCGGCTGGTTCGCAATGGCATTCGCAGCCAGGCCGAGCCATCCGCGGCGCCTGCAAAAGACGGCGTCATTGGTACCTATTGCCAGGATACGGTGTGGCCGGCGGGTGGCCGCACCAGCGCCGATTCCGCAGCTTTGGCAGGCTTCGGCCAATGCGTCACCACCAGTCTGGTGTCTTCGGGAGCGGACAGTCAGCAGCAGCGGCGCGAAACGCTGCGCCAGGTCCTACAGTCAGCCTACCCGGTTTCTTCCATCAACCCCTGATTTCTCAAGGAGCATCCATGTTCAAGCGCATCCTTTCTTCCCTTGCCGCAGCCCTCACGGTTGCAGCACTGCTGGCACCTGCCAGTGTCCTGGCCCAGGCCACCAAGTCGCGCCTGCAAAAAGTTCAGGAGACCGGTGTGCTGCGTGTAGGCACGACCGGCGATTTTGTGCCCATGAGTTTTCGAGACCCGGGCAGCAACGAGTTCCGTGGCCACCAGATCGATGCGGCCAATGAGCTTGCCAAAGAGCTGGGTGTCAAGGTCGAGTTCGTCATCACCGACTGGAAGTCCATCATGACGGCCGTGCAATCGGACAAGTTCGATATCGCCATGACCGGCACCTCGATGAGTGTGGCACGTGCGAAGGCGGCGGCGTTCTCCATACCCTGGGGTCGTAACGCTTTTTTCCCGCTGGTGCAGAAAAAGAATGCCGCCAAGTTCAAGAGCTGGGAGGCGATGAACGACCCTAAACTGACGGCCGCCTACAACCTTGGAACCACCTTTGAGCAGTTTGTACAGACGACACTGCCCAAGGTCAAGGTCAAGCGCGTGGAGTCCCCGGCACGGGACTTCCAGGAACTGTTGGCCGGCAAGGTGGACTTCACGGTAGCCAGCCTGATCGAGGGCGCGGCGCTGATGAAGCAGTACCCCGAGTTGCAGCTGATTCTGCTGGACAAGCCCAAGAACAGCATTCCGATGGCCTTCCTGATGCCGATCGAAGACCAGCAGTGGCTCAATTTCGTCAACAACTGGATCACGATCAAACACCAGAACGGTTACTTCGCCGAACTCAACAAGCAGTGGGGCGTGGTCGGGCAGGAGTAGTCGCCCGGCGATCGTCTGGCGGTGTCGCCTGGGGTTGATCTGCAATGCACGACACCGGATCAACCATGGCGTGGGAGATTGCGCACTGGGTCGTGCGCTTTTCGACCGATGAGGCCCCGGCAAAGGCGGTGCATGAGGCGTCGCGCAGCCTGCTCGATGTTGTCGGTGTGTCGATTGCGGGGGCTGGACACGCGGTGTGCGACAGGGTCCGCTCCATAGCGGCACCAACTGGTGGTGCAGGCGACTGCACGGTGCTTGGCAGCGTCACCGGCGGCACCCCCTTGGCGGCGGCGCTGGTGAATGGCACCGCTTCGCATGTACTGGATTTCGACGATGTATCGTACGAAGGCATGGTGCATGCGAGCGCCGTGGTGTGGCCGGCTGTACTGGCTGCAGCGCAATCTGCGGACTGCAGCGGGCGGGTCACTTTCGACGCCTTTCTTGCCGCAGTGGAAGTGCATTGCGCCATGGGCCGGGCCTTTGGCCACGATCTGTTCTGGCGCGGGTTCTGGACCACCGGCCTGCTCGGATCGGCAGCGGCAGCGGCGGGCGCTGCCAAGGCCTTGTCGCTGGATACCGCCGCCACCGCGGCGGCCGTCGAGATTGCTCTGAGCCAGGCCAGCGGTCTGCGTGTGATAGTCGGCACTCCGATGAAGGCGGTCGCTTGTGGCCTGGCGGCTGAAGCGGGCGTACGCGCTGCGTTGCTGGCGCGCGCCGGCATCGCAGTGGGCGCGGACGTGGCCGGGCATCGCTACGGATTTGCCGCACAGCTCAACGGCGGCGCAGTGCATATGGAGGAGCTTGCGCTGTTGGGCCACCGCTATGTTTTCGAGTG
>JANNDB010001006.1:0-8584 GCA_031387285.1 Betaproteobacteria bacterium
CTCGCCAGACACGGTCGAGGCCTTGCCGGCGGCTAACCCGACATTGTATGCGGCGGCCCCGCGCTATCAGGCCCGCGCCGAAGCTTGCCCCATGCCCGACGTGGCGGCTGCGGCCGGCGCGCGCCACTGCGCAAGCAATCCGTCCCAGCGTTGCCGCACCGCGCCAGCATTGCGCTCCTTTACATGCCCATACCCCCGAATGTTCTCCGGCAGCCGCGCGATTTCCACAGCAAGTGCATGGTTATCCGCGCCGAGCGTTCGCAGCACTTCTTCGATGCTGTCTCGGTAACGCGCGATCAGCTCGCGCTCCATGCGCCTCTCGTGGGTGCGGCCGAACAGGTCAAAAGGCGTGCCACGCAGGCCCTTCAGACGGGCAAGCAAGCGAAATGCCAGCAGCATGTGGGGGCCGAACTTCTGTTTCAGCAACTCGCCCTTGCCATTGCGTTTGGCCAACAGCGGCGGCGCGAGATGGTAATGCAGCTTGAAGTCTCCTTCGAACATGCCTCCCACCCGATCCAGGAAACTGCGATCGGCATGCAGCCGCGCCACTTCGTACTCGTCCTTGTAGGCCATCAGCTTGAACAGGTAACGCGCGACGGCCTCTGTGAGCGCCGTCTTGCCCAGAGCCAACTCACGGGCGCGCACGGCGTCAACGAACTGCCGGTACTGTCCCGCATAAGCGGCGTTCTGGTAGTCGCCCAGAAATTCGACACGCCGAGAGACGATGTCGTCCAGCGTCTCGCGTTTGCGAAACTGAAGCACCTGCGACGGCGCCAGCAAAGGCTCCACGCCGCTCCAGTCATGTGCCGCACGCCGCCCCCACTCAAAGGCAGCCTTGTTGTTGTCCACCGCCACCGCGTTGAGCTCGATCGCGCGCAAAAGGGATTCATGGCTCAGCGGTATCCAGCCCTTTTGCCAGGCGAAGCCCAGCATCATCGGGTTCGTGTAAATGCTGTCGCCCATGAGCCGGGTCGAGACCGCGTCCGCATCGAACATGCTGACACCGCTGGCGCCGACGCTGGTCGCGATCGCAGCGGCGCAGGCGCCGGCCGGGTTCTGCCAATCGGCGTTCTTCACAAACGCCGCGGTGGGGGTGCTGTGCGCGTTCAGCGCCACATGGGTGCGCCCCTCGCGCATGCGCATCATGGTTTCCTTGCCGGCAGCCACGATGGGGTCGCACCCGATGATCAGATCAGCTGCGGCCATGCTGACGCGCGTGGTGCGAATGTCCTGCTGGCTTGCAGCCAGCAATACGTGACTCCAGGTTGCGCCGCCTTTCTGCGCCAGACCGCCGGCATCCTGCGTCACCACGCCTTTTCCGTCCAGATGCGCAGCCACACCCAGCAATTGGCCAATGGTGATGACACCCGTGCCACCGACGCCGGCCACCACGATGCCCCAGACGCCCGCCGGGTCGGACAGCTGCGCCATCTGCGGCTCAGGCAGGGGGCTCAAGGTAAACGGTGACACCGCGTTGTCCTTCGCCTTTTTCTTCAGCTGACCACCTTCCACCGTCACGAAACTCGGACAGAAGCCCTTGAGGCATGACATGTCCTTGTTGCAGGTGGACTGGTTGATCTGGCGCTTGCGGCCAAACTCGGTCTCCAGCGGTTCGACGCTCAGGCAGTTGGACTGCACGCCACAGTCGCCACAACCCTCACACACCAGTTCATTGATGACCACCCGCTTCGCCGGATCGACCATGCTGCCGCGCTTGCGCCGGCGCCGCTTCTCGGTGGCGCAGGTCTGGTCGTAGATGATGACGGTGGTGCCCTTGATTTCGCGAAACTCGCGCTGCACCGCGTCCAGCGTGTCGCGGTGCAGCACCGCCACGCCGTCGACCAGGGTCACGCCCTCGTACTTCTCCGGCTCGTCGGTCACGATCACGATCCTGGTGGCACCTTCGGCACGCATCGACTGCGCAATCTGCGCCACGGAGTGGCCTTCCGGTCGCTCACCGACCTGCTGACCGCCGGTCATGGCGACGGCATCGTTGTAGAGAATCTTGTAGGTGATGTTCACCCCCGCGGCAATGCTCTGGCGGACCGCGAGCAACCCACTGTGGAAGTAGGTTCCGTCGCCCAGGTTGGCGAAGATGTGCTGGTCGGTCGTGAACGGCTGCTGGCCCACCCACGGCACGCCCTCACCACCCATCTGGGTGAAACCGACGGTGCTGCGGTCCATCCAGGTGGCCATGAAGTGGCAACCGATGCCCGCCATGGCGCGCGATCCTTCCGGCACCCTGGTACTGGTGTTGTGCGGGCAACCGGAACAGAACCAGGGCGCCCGGTCAGCGTCTTTCGGTCCGCCCAGCTCCAGCACCTGCATCGCGCGCTGCTTGGCCTCCAGAATCGCCAGGTGTGTATCGATACGGCCCGCCATGTCGGCGTCCAGCCCCATCTTCTTCACACGCTGGGCAATGGCCCGCGCAATGATGGCCGGTGACAGGTCGGCATTGGCGCGCAGCAAGGTATTGGCAGCCGGATTGGGCATGGACCACTCGCCGCCCGAGAAGTCGCCATCCACCTCATTGAACTTGCCATAGATATTGGGGCGCACATCGGCGCGCCAGTTGTAAAGCTCCTCCTTGAGCTGGTATTCAATGACCTGGCGCTTTTCCTCCACCACCAGAATCTCCTGCAATCCGGTGGCAAATTCCCGTGTCAGTTGCGCTTCCAGCGGCCACACCACACCGACCTTGTGCAGCCGGATGCCAAGCTGGCGGCAAGCTGTGTCGTCCAGCCCCAGGTCAATGAGAGCCTGGCGCGTGTCGTTGTAGGCCTTGCCGCTGGCGATCAAGCCGAACCGGTCGTTCGGCCCCTCGATGGCGTTGTAGTTCAGGCGATTCGCGCGGATGTAGGCCAGCGCGGCGTACCATTTGGTGTCAAACAGCCGCGCCTCCTGGTCCAGCGCGTGGTCGGGCCAGCGAATGTGCACGCCACCCGGCGGCATCGAAAAGTCCTGTGGCAGAAGCACCTGCACGCGTTCCGGGTCGATCACGGCGGTCGAGCTCGATTCGACAATCTCCTGGATGGTTTTCATTCCCGCCCAGACGCCGGAGAAACGGCTCATGGCGAATGCATGGATGCCCAGGTCGAGGATTTCCTGCACGTCGGCCGGGAAGAACACCGGGAACCCGCAGGCCTTGAAGATGTGGTCGCTCTGGTGCGCAGCCGTCGAGCTCTTGGCGACATGGTCATCACCCGCCACGGCGATCACGCCGCCCCACGGCGTGGTGCCGGCCATGTTGGCATGCTTGAACACGTCCGAACAGCGGTCCACCCCCGGTCCCTTGCCATACCAGATGCCGAACACGCCATCAAACCGGTTCGTGCCCGGCGGGGAAAAACCCAGCTGCTGGGTTCCCCACAACGCGGTCGCGGCCAGTTCTTCGTTGACCCCCGGCTGAAACACGATGTTCTGTGCCTTGAGGTATTTGGCTGCTTTTACCAGCGCCTGGTCGTAGCCACCGAGCGGCGAACCGCGATAGCCGCTGATGAAGCCTGCCGTGTTCTTGCCCGCCAGCCGGTCACGCGACTGCTGCAGCATCGGCAACTTGACCAGCGCCTGCACGCCACTCATGAAGGCGCTGCCATATTCCAGCGTGTACTTGTCGTCCAGCGTGACGGTTTCCAGCGCCTTGCGGATGTGTTCGGGAAGCGGAGCGTTCATGGTCAGCGGGTCTCCATAAAGGGGGGCCGTACGGTGTTGAAGTGGCCGCCGTCGGCAGCGCAAAGTGTATGCCCGGCGTCGCGATATGTCTTTTCTTTATTACCCCTATATGGCCTGTGATTTGAAAGAATCTTGCGCAATAATGGCAAAAATGGAAACACTTGACAAATACGACTGCGCCATCCTGAACGAGTTGCAAAGCAACGGGCGCCTGACCAATGCAGAACTTGCGCTGCGTGTGGGACTGAGCGCGGCCCCCTGCTGGCGACGTGTGCGCGCGCTGGAAGAAAACGGCTTCATCATCGGCTACCGGGCCGAAATCAACCGGCGCAAGGTCGGGCTCGGCGTGCTGGCCTTTGTCCGGCTAGATGCGGAGCGCAATACCGGCGACGGCACACGCGCGCTGGAGCAGGCCATCGCCAAACTGCCCGAGGTCATCGCCTGCCACTACATCAGCGGCACCGGCACCTTCGAGTTGCAGGTGGTTGCCCAGGACCTCGATGGCTTCTCGCGCTTTGCGCTGGGCAGCCAGATGAACCTGCCCAACGTCAAGGACATCCACACCAGCTTTTCCCTGGGCGAGATCAAGTCAACCGGCGCGCTGCCGCTGGACCATCTCGGGCCGACGCGCCCGGCGCTGGTGCGCGGTGCGGTCACTTCGGCCACAACACCCACATCTGCAACGGCTGCTTCAGCCGCCCCGCAAGCTCGCCTGCCTCCGGCCCCCATCCGGCAAAGTAGTCCGCGCGCACCGCGCCGGTGATCGCGCTGCCGGTGTCCTGCGCCAGCACCAGGCGCTGCAACCTGAGCTGCGGCCCGCTCGATACCAGCCACACCGGCGTGCCATAGGGAACACTGTCACGGTCCACCGCGATGGATCGCCCGGGCGTCAGCGCGACACCCTGGGCGCCGCGCGGGCCGAATCCAGCGTCCAGTTCGGAGAGGGCCTCTTCGCGGAAAAACACGGTGCGCGGGTTGCTCCACAGCATCTCGGTCACTCGCTGCGGGTTCTGGGCCGCCCAGGCTTTGATCGCCGGCCAGGAGGCGTCGCGCAACTGGCCCTGGTCGATCAACCAGCGCCCGACACTGCCATAGGGCTGCTCATTGGATGCCGCAAAGGCCAGCCGCACCATGCGCTGGCTACCGTCCGGCTCGGTGACACGCAGGCGACCCGAGCCCTGGATCTGCAGCACCAGCGCGTCCACCGGGTCGGCAAGCCAGGCAATCTCGAGCCCGCGCAGCGCTGCCTGCGCCTGTGGCAGTGTTTCCATCTCCTGGCGCGTGAACCACGGTTTGCGCGTCGCCAACCCCTGCGGCACACGGTACAGCGGCACCTGGTACTGCGCCTGGCGGGTACGCGAGCCCTGCAGCATCGGCTCGTAATAACCTGTCAACAACCCGTCGGAGGTGCCCGCCAATGGCTCGACGCGATAGGGGCGCAGGCGCCGGACCATCCAGCTACGCTGTTGTGCCACCGTCGCCAGGCTCAGGACACGGATGTCGGCGCACAACGGCTGGAAAGCCGGCGGCGGCCGTTCGCAACTGCGCACCCAGGCGTTCCAGGCATCATGAAGGGCATCTTCGGCGAACCCGGGCAATGCGTCCCAGCGCACTGGCACCCAGCGGCTGCGCGCTTGCGTGATGGCCTCCGGCAACGGTCCGGTGTCGGCGGCAATGTCAGCGTCGGATATGGGCTCCGGCTGGCCCGGTGCAGGCGAGGGCGACGGCACAGCAATCGGTTCGCGCGGCCCGACCGGCACCGTAACGCTGCTGCAGGCACAGAGCATTCCTACAATCGCTGCAGTTACCAGCCCACTCCAACCACGACACACGATTGCATTCATGGCCCTGATTTTGCTCGAAGCCCTCGCCGCGTTGGTGATCCTGATCGCGATCGTCTGGTGGACGATGTTCTCGGGCCGCAAGAACGGCGAATTGCCGGACCAGGACGACAGGCCCACGGACCGGTCCGGCAAGGACTAACGGCGCTGCAGCAGGTTGGCTAGTTCCACCGCGGACTTGACCTGCATCTTCTCGAACACCCTGGCACGATGCACTTCGACAGTGCGCACGCTGATGCCAAGCTCGCTGGCCACGCGTTTGTTGGGCAAACCATCCATCACCCGCTGCATCACCGCCCGTTCGCGCTCGGTCAGCTCGCCCATGCGGCGCTCGATGGCAGTCCGCCCTGACTGTTCCTGCAGTACCGAAGCGGACTGGGCAATGGCCTGCACGACACGGTCCACCATCGCGTTGTCGGAGACCGGTTTCTCGCAATAGTCGAAGGCGCTCCGCTTGACGGCATCCACCGCAGTCGCCAGGTCCGCGTGGCCGGTAAGGAATATCACCGGCATCCGCCTGGCCAGGCCGCGGCGCAGGAGTTCATCGAACAACGCCAAGCCGCTCATGCCGGGCATGCGTACATCGAGCAAAACGCAACAGGCCTGGCTTGGCGGGCCGGTGTCCTTGAGCATGCGCATGAAGGCCTGCGCGCTGTCAAACGACTCACTGGGCACATGGCGCGAGCGCAGCAGCCAGGCCAGCGCGTCGCGCACACTGGCATCGTCGTCAACGATAAACACAATGGCGTCGGTTGTGGGCTGCACGGCACTATCCTGACGAAGGGACGGACACTGGGTGGTGGGCAGCAAGGCGGCAATGAAAGATGGTGCCGCATGGCTGGTTGGGTTCGAACCACAGTGCCCCGCCGTGCTGCTCCAGCACTGTGCGGCACAGGCTCAGACCCAGCCCCATGCCTTCAGCCTTGGTAGTGAAGAAAGGCGTGAAGAGCTTCGCCGCGATGTCGGGGGTGATGCCTTCACCGCGGTCGGCGACCGACAGGAGCACGTTCGCGCGGTGGTCCGCGACGCGCTCCAGCGCCGCGTGGATCGACACCACACGCGATTGCACATGCGCAAAATCCATTGCCTGCATCGCGTTGCGCACCAGATTGAGCAAAACCTGCTCCATCATCGTCCGGTCGCACCATATATCCGGCAGGCCGGCGGCGAACTGCAGTTCCAGGCGCACGTCGAGCTTGCGCGCCTGCAACAGCAGCAGTGGCTCGATGGCGTCGAGCAGGCTGCGCGGCGCGACGGCCTCACGTGCCCGGGCACGGCGGCGCACGAAATCGTGCACGCTCTTGACAATGGTGCCGGCGCGCGTCGCCTGCCCCGCAATGTGGCGCAAGGCCTCTTCGAAAAGCGGTTTGTCCTGTGCGCGCCATGATTCCTGCAGAAGGTTCATGGAACCGGTGGCGTAACCCGAAATGGCGGCCAGCGGCTGATTCAACTCATGGCTGAGCAGGGACGCCATCTCGCCCACGGCGGCCAGCCTGGCCGTTGCCTGCAAACGATCCTGCGACGCTCGGGACAACTCCTCCACGCGGCGCTGTGCGCTGATGTCGACGATCGCGCTCATCCAGCCGGTGCGTTGGCCGCTTGCATCAATCAGCGGCGCCTCAAATACCATCACCGCAAAACGCCTGCCGTCGCGGTGCACAAACACCGACTCGAAACCTTCGCGCGGGGGTATTGACCCGGCCAGGCGGCGGTCCTGGCGCTCCTGGTAGCGGACCGCAGATTCGGGCGGCCAGTAGGGCGGTGCCGTCGGCGTGTCGAGCAGCGTTGGCGCGTCCCAGCCCACCATGTCGCAAAACGCCGGGTTGACGTAGGTGGTCCGCCCGGCCAGATCGCGCGCGCGCAAGCCCGTGACCAGCGAGTCCTCCATGGCCTTGCGAAAGGCCAGCGCTTCGGCCAGACGGTGCTCGGCGCGCTGGCGCCTGCGCATGTCGGCTGCGAGCAGGCCCAGCACGCAAGCCAGGGCGACCGACATGGATGCCACCAGGGCGGTGAGGAAATTGGCGAACAGACCGGGTGCCGAGCGCCAGATGTCGAGCCGCAGGACCAGGGTATTGCCGGGCAGGTCAAGTACCTGCAGCGCCTTGAAGCTGGAGTTCCCGCGGCGCCCCGCGCCGTGGAATGCGAGCCGGGTTCCGTCGGCCTGGGTCAGTGAAACCTCATGGCCGCGAGCCAGACGCGGCCCCACCAGCTCGGACAGGACCTCGTTGAGGGCATAAGTCGCGATCAGGAACCCGTTTGCCACCCCATCACGCGACAACGGAAGGCACATCTCCATCGCCTCCAGACCGGTGCCCCCCTGGCCTGGCACAAAATAGCTTGTGCCATAGGCATGGCCGCTGGTGCGGCTGGCCACGGCACAGGTGAGCTCCAGATCACCCGGCCGCCCGTAGCGCGCCGCCACATCGAAGACAGGCAGCCGCAGCGGGCTGTCGACGGCCACGCCGGGGCGCAGCGCCGCATCACGCCACTCGATGCGCAACATTTCCCGATGGGTATTCAACAGCTCGGTGGCCTGACGATCCCATGCCGGCGATGGGCCGGGCGTACGCGCCGCCAGCGTCTGCAGGGCCTGCACGTTGCGCAACAACGCGCTGCGCACATCCGTGACGGCGTCCAGCGCCTCGCGTTCAAGCCGGTCCTGGGCCGCGCTGGCCTCGTAGCGGCCCGACAGCCACATCAGCAAGGCGAGCAGCCCGACGATCAGGCTGACCAGAATCAACCACAGAGAGCGACGCCGCAGTCTGGGGAAGGTCTGCATGACGCACGCCGCGCGATGGCGCCTACAGTACCCGGTGCTCCAGCGCGGGCAGCTGGCCGCGCGATCGGGCCAGCACCTCAAAGTCGAGATCAGCGACGTCTACGCCCTCGCCTTCGGCGCGATCGTGCAGCACCACGCCCCAAGGATCTACCAGCATCGAATGGCCCCAGGTGCGCCGGCCGTTTTCATGCAATCCGCCTTGCGCCGGCGCTGCGACATAGCAAAGATTCTCGATGGCGCGCGCGCGCAGCAGCGTTTCCCAATGCGCCTGCCCGGTGGTGTGTGTGAACGC
>JANNDB010001007.1:0-14843 GCA_031387285.1 Betaproteobacteria bacterium
GCTTCCGATGTGGCTGGTGGTACATCGCGAAATCCGCACCAGCCAGCGTATCCGCCAGGTATTCGATTTCCTGGCCCGCGCCGTGCCTGCAGCACTCTGACACCACTGCAGGGAGAACCGCAATGCACCCCAACGAGGAAAGCCTCAACGCCTTCTACGGCGCCTTTGCGGCGCTGGGCGCGCCCGGACTGCTGCTCGGCTGGACGCCCTTTTTGCGCGCCAAGGTGCGCCGGCAAGCCAGCGCCGGTCTGCGCAAGTACCTCGCGGCCCACCGCTGATCCGACCGAACCATCCGATCACCCCACACCCCTGGAGAAGCGCACGATGTTGCACAGCCTCAATGAAGTCTTCCCGATCCGCTACACCGTTTTTGGCCTGTGTGTCATCGGTGCCCTGCTGACCCTGTTCACGCTGATCGGGTTCGGCCAGGGCGGCTGGCTCCTGCCGGTTTTCCTGGCGCTGTCTGGCCTCGGTCTGTACGACGTCATGCAGACCAAGCGCTCGATCCTGCGCAACTATCCGGTGATCGGCCACATCCGCTTCATTCTCGAATTCGTGCGCCCGGAGATGCGCCAGTACTTCCTGGAGAGTGACAACGAGGCCACGCCGTTTTCCCGGGCGCAGCGTTCGCTGGTGTACCAGCGCGCCAAAGGGGACTCCGACAAGCGGCCGTTTGGCACCCAGCTCGACGTGCACGCCGAGGGCTACGAATGGATGAACCATTCCATGGCGCCGACCCAGATCGGCACACATGACTTTCGCGTCTGGATTGGTGGCACGCCGGAGTCGGTGGCCATGCAGCCAGCCAATGCCGGGTCGTGCACCCAGCCCTACCACGCCAGCGTATTCAATATATCGGCCATGAGTTTTGGCGCACTCAGTGCCAACGCCATCCTGGCGCTGAACTCCGGAGCGAAGAAGGGACGCTTCGCCCATGACACCGGCGAAGGGTCGATCTCCGTGCACCATCGCGTGCATGGCGGCGACCTGATCTGGGAGATCGGCTCGGGTTATTTTGGCTGCCGCAACGACGACGGCACATTCAACGCCGAGCGCTTCACGGAAAACGCCCGGGATCCGCAGGTCAAGATGATCGAGATCAAGCTCAGCCAGGGCGCCAAGCCAGGCCATGGGGGCGTCCTGCCTGGTCCTAAAGTCACTGCCGAGATCGCTGCAGCGCGTGGCGTGCCGATTGGCGTGGACTGCGTTTCGCCGGCCACCCACAGTGCTTTTTCCACGCCGCTGGAAATGATGGCCTTCATCACCCGCCTGCGTACCCTGTCGGGCGGCAAGCCGGTCGGCTTCAAGCTGTGTATCGGCCACCCCTGGGAGTGGTTTGCCATCGTCAAGGCCATGCTGGCCACCGGCGTGACGCCTGACTTCATCGTCGTCGATGGCGCCGAAGGCGGCACCGGCGCCGCACCGCTGGAGTTCACCGACCATATGGGCTCGCCGCTGCAGGAGGGCATGCTGCTGGTGCACAACACCTTGCGCGGCGTGGGACTGCGAGGACGCATCAAGATCGGTTGCGCCGGCAAAGTCGTCAGCGCATTCGACATTGCGCGCATGATGGCGCTGGGCGCCGACTGGTGCAACAGTGCGCGCGGCTTCATGTTCGCCCTGGGCTGCATCCAGGCACAGCATTGCCACACCGGGCACTGCCCGACCGGTGTCACCACGCAGGACCCGTTGCGCCAGCAGTCACTGGTGGTGCCCGACAAGGCCCAGCGCGTCCACAACTTTCACAATATGACGCTGCATGCGCTGCAGGAACTGGTACAGGCTGCGGGCCTGCCACATCCGAGCCACATCACGGCGCACCACATCGTGCGCCGCTCGACCGACCAGCGCGTGAAGTCACTGGCCCAGTCCATCCTGACCCAGATCAGCGACGGCGCACTGCTGCAGAGCGACCTGGGCGCGCTGCCGCTGATTTACCGCCAGACCTGGCCAATGGCCCGGGCGGAGAGCTTCACGCTGGCGCAGGCATGAAGGCGTGCACGCTGACCCCCAGGAGTTCGAGCCGCTTGCGCAGCGCCAGCACGGCTGCATCCTTGCTCAATAACCGCGCGGCATGGGCCAACGCCAGGTCGATGAAGATCTGATCGTCGCGGTCGCTACAGTGCACACTGGCGCGCAGCGGGCGCTCGTGTATCTGCGCCATCGCGTCAAAGCGCGCCAACACCTGCACAGCAGTGCGTTCGGTTCCCGTGAGGTAGCGTGCGATGCGCGGATAGGCCAGCACCCGCTCGAGTTCCTGGCGCATCGCAAGCGTCGCGATCCAGCACAATGATCCGTCGTGCAGCGCGGACTGCAACGGCAGCACGCACGGATCGGCAAACACCAGCAGATCCAGCGCCACGTTGGTGTCGAGCACCACGCTGGGCTTGGCAGCGCTCACGGCGGGGGGCTGCTCGTGCCTGAGCGCGCCGAACCCTTGACCATGTCGAAGCGGAACAACCTGCATTCAATCGGCCCGTTCCACATCGGCACCCGGCGCGACTCCTTGAGCCGCATCTTGCCGGGCAACTTGAGGTCCGGCGTCAGTACCCAGGCCGTCCAGCCGGCATAGTTTTTCTTCCAGTGCGCCGCAAGTTGCGCGAAAAATTCACCGCCGCCATCGACCTGTGCCGCCTCGCGCCCGATGGTGGCCTGCGCAGCCCCGTCGTCGTCCCGCGCAGCAGCCACCCGGCGTCCGTGCGGGTTTCCCGCAAAACCGGCCGCAGCGATGCGTTCGCCGTAGGGTGGATTGACCAGCATGACACCGGGGGTGGCGGATGGCGGCATGCGCTGCAAGGCGTCGCCGCCGCGGAACTCGATGGCGGCTGCCACGCCGGCCCGCTGCGCATTGCGCTGCGCAAAATCGACCATGCGGTGCGCGACATCACTGCCGTAGACCGTCACCAACGGTCCGTGCGGACGTTGCGCGTGTTGGGCAGCCATGCGGATGCCTTCCCACACATGCGACTGGAACGGCAGCATTTTTTCGAACGCGAACCGGCGCAGCATGCCAGGCGCCATGTTGCAGGCGATCTGGGCAGCCTCGATGGCAATCGTTCCGCTGCCGCAACACGGGTCATACAGGGGCAGTTCGGTATGACCGGCCCAGCCGCTGGCGGCAATCAACGCAGCAGCCAGTGTCTCCTTGAGCGGCGCCTCGCCCTTGTCCTCACGCCAGCCCCGCTTGAACAGTGCCTCGCCGGAGGTGTCGATGTACAGGAAGACTTCGTCGGTGGTGAGATGCACATGAATGCGCACGTCGGGCCACTGCGTGTCGACGTCCGGTCGCACGCCACCGGCCTTGGCGCGGAAGCGGTCGCAGACGGCGTCTTTGATCTTCAGCGCCGCGAAGTTGAGGCTGGTGAGCGGGCTATGTTGGGCTGTCACCTCCACCTTGATCGACTGGCGTGGCGTGAACCAGATCTCCCACGCCACCTCGCTGGCCACGCGGTACAGATCCTGTTCGTTGCGGTATTGCGCATGAAACAGCTGCACCAGCACCCGCTGCGCCAGGCGGCTGTGCAGGTTGAGGCACAACGCGTCACGCCAGGTGGCCTCCAGCGACACCCCGCCACGCCGCTGGCGCACGTCGGCGCCGGGCCGCTTGGTGATGGCCGCCACTTCGGCGTGCAGCAGATCCTCCACGCCAGCGGCGCAGGGCAGGAAGAGTTGCAAGTGGTTCATGTTTGTTCCGGATCGCGGCGGCCGTGCCTTTTGCGCCGTGTCACAAGGCGCGCCGCAGGCTGGCCGGGGCAATCTTCAAGCCCTCGCGGTACTTGGCCACGGTACGCCGCGCGCAGGCAATGCCCTGCTCCTTGAGCATGTCGGACAGCTGGTTGTCGCTTAGCGGCTTGCTGGATGCCTCGGCTGCGATGAACTGGCGGATCAGCGCCCGCACGGCGGTACTGGAGGCATTGCCGCCGGTCTCGGTCACCAGCCCGGAGCCAAAGAAGTACTTGAGCTCGAACGTGCCCTGGGGCGTGGCCATGAACTTTGCCGTCGTCACGCGGCTGATGGTGGACTCGTGCAGCCCGAGTTCATCGGCAATTTCACGCAATACCAGCGGACGCATGGCCAGCACGCCATGCTCGAAAAAATTCTTCTGGCGCTCGACGATGGCCGTGCTGACGCGCAGGATCGTGTCAAACCGCTGCTGGATGTTCTTGATGAACCAGCGCGCCTCCTGCAGTCGCTGCTGCAGCGCCGCGTAGTTGGATGCGTCTGAACCAGTGCCGCGATGCTGCTTGAGCGCGTTGGCATAGATGTCGTGCACGCGCAAACGAGGCATCACCTCCGGGTTGATCTGTGCACGCAGACGTCTGTTTGCACCTTTGCCGACCTGCACCACCAGCACGTCGGGCACGACGATGTTGCGCTCCACATTGACAAAACGGCGCCCCGGCTTGGGTTCGAGCCGGCCGATGAGCGCAATGGCTTCGCGCACCATGGCGTCGGACGCGCCGCACAGCTGCATCAGCCGCTTGATATCGCGTCGCGCCAGCAGGTCCATCGGCTGCTTGCAGATGCGCAGGGCCACGCCCAACGCGGCCAGTTGTGCATCCGGCGTGGTGGGCGCGCGGCGCAGTGCCTGCACCTGCAGACGCAGGCACTCGCCCAGGTCGGCCGCGCCCACTCCGACGGGATCGAAGCCCTGCAGGATGCGCAACGCCACCGTGAAGTGGTGCACCAGCTGTTCGATATCCTCCGCACTGGCCCCACCCAGGCCGCCCGCAAGCTCCTCCAGGGACTCCTCCAGGTAGCCGTCGTCGTTGAGCGACTCGATCAGGAATCGCAAGGCCATGCGGTCTTCTTCGCCCAGACGGGTCGCCAGCGCCTGCCGGTGCAAGTGCGACTGGAGCGACTCCTGGTTGCGCGCCAGCTCACCCGCATCCACGTCGTCCCCGGTATCCAGGTTGTTGGCATGGGCCTTGGCGTCGCCACCCCATTCACCATCGTCAGCCGCAACTTCCGAGGTGCCGTCGCCGTCCCAGCTTTCCGCGTCCGCGGCCGACAGCGGCGTGGCGCTGTCGTCGCTGGCTGCCGTGCCCGAGTCCGCGGCGTAATCCGGCGCGGCGGCCAATTCGCCATCACGGTCAGCCTGGCGTACCGGCGTATCGAGCTGGGCCAGACCAAACTCTTCGCGCTCCGGTGTGTCTTCCGACAACTCCAGAAACGGGTTTTCGTCCAGCATCTGGCTCACTTCCTGACTGAGCTCGAGTGTGGAGAGCTGCAGCAACCGGATCGATTGCTGCAGTTGCGGTGTCAACGCAAGATGCTGGGATACGCGTAGCGAAAGACCGGGCTTCATCGCTACATCTTGAAATGCTCGCCCAGATAGACCCGGCGCACGTCGGCGTTGCCGACGATCTGCGTGGGTGTGCCCTGGGCCAGCACATGGCCGTCATTGATGATATAGGCATGGTCACAGATGCCCAGGGTTTCGCGCACGTTGTGGTCGGTGATCAGCACGCCAATGCCGCGCGACTTCAGGAAGTTGATGATGCGCTGTATCTCGATCACCGCGATCGGGTCGATGCCGGCAAACGGCTCATCGAGCAGGATGAACCGTGGCTGGGTGGCCAGCGCGCGCGCAATCTCCACACGGCGGCGCTCACCACCCGACAACGCCAGAGCCGGGGATTGGCGCAGGTGCTCCACCCGCAGGTCACCCAGCAACCCGTCCAGACGTTCGTTGATCAGCGCTGTGGACAAGGGCTCTCCGTGCGCGTCGGTCTGAAGTTCGAGCACGGCGCGCACGTTGTCCTCGACGTTGAGCTTGCGAAATATCGAAGCCTCCTGGGGCAGATAGCTCAAACCCAGGCGGGCACGCCGGTGGATTGGCATGTGCTCGACCGACTTGCCGTCGATCGTGATGTCACCGGCACTGACGCGCACCAGACCCACGATCATGTAAAAGGATGTGGTCTTTCCTGCACCATTGGGGCCGAGCAGGCCGACCACCTCTCCCTTGCCTACCGCCAGCGACACATCCTTTACGACCGTGCGGCTACCGTAGGTTTTTTGCAGGTGGCGCGCCTCCAGCCGGCTGACCGATGCGTCGGCCGCCGGCGGCGTCGCCAATCCGCTCACTTCTTGTCTCCGCCGAGCGTGGCGGACCGGCGCAAGGTCGTCGCGGTGCTTGCCGCCGGCACCGGCGATGTCGCGCCAGGCCGGGTTTCGTTGGCCACGCGGGGGGTGAGCATGGCGCGCACGCGCGGCGGACTGCCGTCGGCGGTTTTGGTGGCGCCACCGTCGACCGTGAGAACACTGGTGGTGTTGTCATACACGATGACGACGCCACTGATCTCGTCATTCAAGGTGGTGCCCATGAAGCGGCGCAATTCAGCGCGCTGCAGAAATTTGACGACGTCGGCCTTGCCGTCGTAGTCGATCAGGTCCGCTTCGCCTTCCATGTATTCGTCCGGCGTTCCAGGGCGGGTATCGCGCTTTTGCCGGAAGAAGGCGCGCTTGCCAGGCTCGGCCTTCATCACCCCATATTGATTGCCCGCAGGGTCCTGGCGCACATCGAGTTGGGCGCCGCGGATCACCATGGTGCCCTTGGTCACCACGACGCGGCCGGTGAACACGCTGGTCTGCTTGACGTCGTCGTAGCGCAGCGTGTCGGATTCAATGTTCATGGGCTTGGTGCGATCGGCCCTCTCCGCCCGGACCGGCAGCGCAAGCACAACACATGCCAATACCAGGGAAATTTTTGAGGCGGAGGGTTTCATAGAGGCATGAATCTTGCAGTCAAGTTCTGCCTTTTCATTGTAGCCGCCAGATTCTGGTGGCTCTCACGGAAATTTCGCCGCTGTCTGCGAACAGCGGCCCAGGCGCATGCGCCGATCAGCGCCCCGCGCGAACCTCGGCAACCAGGAAATCCACGATCTGCAGCGCGCGCGGCATGTTGCGCGCAAGGGTTCCGTCGGTATAAAAGCGGCCCGCCACACCCAGCGCCGGAACACCTTCGACACGGTACACATTTTGCAGTTGTGTGGCTTTGCCGGCCTTCGAGGCGGTCGAGAAATCGTTGTAACGCTCCATGAACTTGGCGCGGTCCACGCCTTGCTTGGCGATCCAGTCGGCAATCGCCTCGCCTTTGTTCAGCGGCAATTTTTCGGCGTGGATGGCGGCGAAAACCTTGGCGTGCAACTTGTCCAGCAGATCCATCGCTTCGAGCGCGTAGAAAAGCCGCTGCTGCGGTACGAACTCGTCGCGAAAGCCCACCGGCACCCGACGTACCGCGACATCCTTGGGTGCCCGCTTGACCCAAGCCTCAAGGGCTGGCTCAAAAGCGTTGCAGTGCGGGCAGCTGTACCAGAAGAACTCGACCACCTCAATCTTGCCGGCCGCCGCCTCCACCGCGGCTTTCTTGTCCAGCACGAGATAGTCCGTTCCGGATTCTGGCTTTTGCATTTGTGCCTGCGCCGGCGTTACCAGCGCAGACCCCGCCAAAGCAGCCGACACTGCCAACGAAAAATCACGACGTTTCATGAATGATTGCTCCCGTTACACACTTGATACCACTTGTCTGAGGCGCGCAGCCCGGTTTGGTTCACCGCTGAACCCTGACCAGGGCGGCCTCCAGCCCCAGGCTTTCCAGCTTTTCCTTGACCTTGTCCGCGTCATCTTTTTTGTCCAGCGGTCCGATCCGCACCCGAAATACGATCCGCCCCGACTGCTCGCGCTCGGAAACCTTGGCTTCCAGGCCTGCCAGGGACAACTTCGCGCGCTGGGCTTCGGCGTCTTCTGCCAAACGATAGGCGCCAGCCTGTACATAGTAGGAGAACGGATCAACAGTCACGCCGGATGACCGCGCCTTGGCAAGATCACCCAATGGATCGGCGGAAACAGCCGCCTTGCCATCGGCCTTGGGGTCGGCGGCCGGGGCAGCCACCGCGCGCGGCGCGGACGCTGGAGATTCGGTGACCGGCGCGGACGCGGCACCCTGCGGTTTTGCGGGATTCTTGCCGTACAAGGGCGCATTGGGATCCCAGTCCTTGTTCTTGCGCGCTTCCGCGGCATCCTGCTCGCTGGTACGGCTCTGCCCCTTGTTGGCAAAGGGTATCGGCACCTTGGTCACGTACACCGCCACGGCCAACGCCAGCCCGAGGCCGATCACCAGGCCGATGATCAAGCCCAAAAGAGTGCCGCCGTGTTGCTGCTTCATGCCCTGCCCTCGAAAAACCGGTCTACGTACGCCATCCATGACGGTTTGGCGCCCATCACATCCGTTGCGGGGCGCTGACACCCAGCACCGACAAGCCGTTACGCAACACCTGCGCCGTAGCTGCGACCAGAGCCAACCGCGCCAGTCGCGTCGGCTGGTCATCCACCAGAATGCGCTCGGCATCATAGTAGCTATGGTAGGCGGCAGCCAGGTTGCGCAGGAAGAAGCTCACGTCGTGGGGCGCAAATTCCTGCGCCGCATGGGCCAGCATGTCAGGGAACTTGGCGAGCTCCAGCATCAGAGCCTGCGCCGGCTCCGTGGCCAGCGCCTCCAGGGGCACCGAGACCAGGCTTTCCGGTTCACCCCCCCAGGACGACAGTACCGAGCAGATGCGTGCATGGGCGTACTGCACGTAGTACACCGGGTTGTCATTGTTCTGCGCCAGCGCCAGGTCCACGTCGAACACGTATTCGGTGTCCGGCTTGCGGCTGAGCAGGAAGAACCGAACCGCGTCCTTGCTGGTCCAGTCAATCAGGTCGCGCAGAGTCACATAAGAGCCAGAGCGCTTGGATATCTTGACTTCCTCGCCACCCCGCGTCACCCGGACCATGGTGTGCAGCACATAGTCCGGGTAGCCCTGCGGGATCCCGGTGTTGACCGCCTGCAGGCCGGCGCGGACCCGGGCAATGGTGCCGTGGTGGTCGGTTCCCTGGATATTCACCACCCGGGTGAAACCACGCTCCCATTTCGCGATGTGGTAGGCGACATCGGGCACAAAATAGGTGTAACTGCCATTGCCCTTGCGCATCACCCGGTCTTTGTCGTCTCCGTACTCGGTCGTGCGCAGCCACAGGGCGCCGTCTTTCTCAAAAGTCTTGCCGGCGGCCACCAGGCGCTGCACAGTCGCCTCGACCCGTCCGCTGGTATACAGGCTGGACTCCAGGTAGTAGTTGTCGAAATGCACGGCAAAGGCCTGCAGGTCCAGATCCTGCTCCCGGCGCAGGTAGGCCACGGCGAACTGGCGGATCGCATCGATGTCATCGACGTCGCCCGAGGCGGTGAATGAACGGTCGTCGGCCCGGACCGTCTCCTTGGCCAGGAAGTCGTCCGCGATGTCCTGGATGTAGTCGCCGTTGTAGAACGCCTTGCTCTCGGGGTTTTCCGGATCGGTCGGCCAGCACGCATCGCCGGGCTTGAAGCCCTTCCCCCGTAGCTGGGTGCTCTTGGCGAGCGTGGCGATCTGTACACCGGCGTCGTTGTAATAGAACTCCCGGTAGACCTCCCAGCCCTGGGTGGCGCAGAGGTTGCAGATCGCGTCCCCCAGCGCCGCCTGGCGGCCATGGCCCACATGCAGCGGCCCGGTCGGGTTGGCCGACACGAACTCGACCAGCATGCGTTCACTGCGAGCGGCCTGCCACCCAAACCTGTCACCGGCCTGCAGCACCTCGCGTATCACCTCCTGTTTGGCCTGCGCGCGCAACCGGATATTGATGAAGCCGGGCCCGGCAATATCAATCGCCTCCACCCATCGGACGTATTCCGGCATGGCCAGCAGGCGATTGCGCAGGGTCTCGGCCAGTTGGCGCGGATTGGTCTTTTGCGCCTTGGCCAGCTGCATCGCGACGGGCGTCGCCAGATCGCCATGCGAGGCCAGCTTGGGCGACTCGAACTGCGCGCGCTGTGACGCGCCGGGCGACAACTCCTCCAACGCCCGTCCAAGGGCCAGCAACAGATCCTTTTTTACATTCAACATCGCTGAATTTTACGTGCCACGCGTCGGCACCGAGGCCGCGAGGCACGTTGTAGGCGAGAATCCGGCGCGGGATTCACTTCAACCCCACTTCCAACAGGACCCACCATGAAAAACCTGCTCTCCCTGGCCGCCATCGGCCTCGCACTGTCGTTCGGCGCAGCCCATGCAGAAGACAAGCCCAAGACCGAACAGCAGTCCAAGATGGCTACCTGCAACAAGGACGCTGGCGATAAAAAGGGCGACGAACGCAAGAAGTTCATGAGCCAGTGCCTGAGCGCCAAGAAGGAAACCCAGCAGAGCAAGATGACCACCAGAAACAAGGACGCGGGAGACAAAAAGGGCGACGAGCGCAAGAAGTTCATGAGCGAATGCCTGAAAAAAGGCGCCTGAGCATTCGGGCCGCGCGCCTGACGCGGCCGTATCAGCCATTGCCCCGGTACCGGCTGCGGTCAGCGAGGGTGGGCGGCGCCTCGGATAAGCCTCAGGCCAGTTCCATCGATGGCTGTTGCGCCACCGCCATGAGCTGGTCGATCGCGCGCGCCACGATGGGCTGCTGATCCAGCACGGCCAGGCTGCCCTGACGCAGCAAGCTGGCGACCTCGCGCTCGGAATGGACAAAGGCGTCAAAGCCGTCGCGGTTGGTGAAAAGAAGCCGGGTACGCTGGGGACTGATCCAGCTCAACCGATAGCGCCGCACGGCGCCTTCGGGACTGGTAAACACCAACCACTGGCCCTGAACCAGTTGCCGCGCCAGCGCATCACCGGCATCACCTTCGGCGACCTGTTGCAGCGCGCGGCGCTTCTCCAGTTCCCGCAGGGCCGCCTTGCTGGCCTGCGTCTGCGCTTCATCCGGCCCCGGCTCAAGCGGTGCGGGTGCCGACTTGGGCGATCGAATGGCGCGCATATGGGTCGAGATCAGGTTGCGCGTGAAAGCGGTGCGCCCCTCGCCTTGCCAGCCAAGCCGGTCGAGTTGCTCGTTGAGCTTGCGCACCAGTTCGGGAAGCAGGGCCACCAGGGTGGCGCGCTCCTGGGCGTCGGCCCGGGTCTGGGTTGACCAGACCACCTGATCCATGGTTTCCAGGGCCTGGTCCCAGCCAGCGGGCGACGTTTCCCGATGCAGCCACGCAGTGGCCACCACCTCGCGCCACTGCGTCGTCAGGAACGGCAGCAGAAAGGGCAGGAGCGGCGCCTGCATGGAAGCCGCGGCAATGCACTGGTGGACGACTTCGTCGGCATGCGCGAGCGCCGCGTCAAGCATCTCACCCGATTGCTGCTGCTGGGCCACCGGCCGGATCCGCTCCTGGGCTGCGCCATCGATTCCGTTGACAAACGCCTGCAGCTCGGCTAGCAGCGTGCGGAACAACTCCAGATCGTCCACGAACTCGGCCAATACACGCTTGACCGCGCCGTCAATATGCTGATAGACCGGGTCGGTGTCGCCGCTCGCCGGACTCCACGAAAGTGCGGCCGCAGCCAAGGCGTCCACCAGCTGGCGTGCCGGATGCGCATCTGTCAGGAAGAAGTCGCGGTCAATCATGGCCGCCTTGAGCACCGGAATCTGCAAGCGCCCGATGACGTATTTCAGCTGGACCGGAATCGCCGAGTCGGCAAACACATAGTCGAACACCTGGGCCAGCGCGTCGATCGTGCCGCGGTCGAGCTCGGGCGCGCGTTTGACCTCGTCGCGCTCGCGCATCTGGCGCAGCACGTTGTGGGCGGAAAAATCATGCCCCTGGTCCATCGGCGGCAGGCTGGAGTCGCCGGTACTGCCCTGCAGACCACGCAGGAATCCGAGCAGCCCGGGGTCGGCCGGAGTCTGGAGAACATCGGCGCTAGCGCCACCGCCACCGCCAGCGGCGCCGCCCTGCCCGTCCTGCGCGCGGCCAAATCCCAATTTCTGCAGAAACTGCCGGGCCCGGTCCGCCATACCCTGCACCACGCCGGACGCGCCGCTGGAACCTTCGCCACCAGAGCCAGCCGCTCCAGCTGCGCCGCCCTGACCACCGGCGCGTGCTGAGCCATCATTCGCGGCCGGCGCGGGGCGCCCAGGTGCCGCCGCCACGTCGGCGCCCGGGGCGCGCTTGATGCGGTGCGCCGAACGCGCCACAAACCCGGCGCGCATCAGGGTTTCCGTCAGCGCCACGTAGAGCGGGGCCCAGTCACCGCAAGGCTGCGGATCAAATGCGGATATGAAATCCTCCACCACGGTCGGCTCGAATTCGCTGAGTTTCCAGGCCAGCGCGTGGGCGCGGATCAGGGTGGCCGGACGGAACGGGTTGTCCGACAGCGTGAATTCGTCCTGCGCGAACAGGGCGCCGGCTGACAAGGTGAGGGCCGGGAGCTGCGCGTCATAACGCGCGTTGAAACGTTGCGATATGCGGTCCACCAGCAGATGGCGCTCGATTTCATCCACGTCGAGCAGCGCCAGGCTGGAGAGCCCGCTGCTGTCGCCGGACTCGCCCGCCGGCCGCAGAATCTTCAGGCTGCCAGGAAGAATGGCTTCGATTTCGTCCTCGATGGCCTGGCGCAGGGCAATTTGCAAGGAGCGCTTGTACAGGGCTTCCTGCTTGTCCAGCAGGCCGGCCGCCGCCCGCAGGTTTTGCGCCTGCGTGGTGTGCGGACGCGCATCGATGACCTCGAACAAATGACTGCGCAGGATCTTGAGCTGCCCGTCCAGCGGCCCGGCAAAAAAGGCCAGGGTCTTGTCGATCAGGCTTCGGGCGTGGCGCAGCGTCAGGGCACGGGCGGCGGGGTCGGTCAGAGCTGAAGGGCGACTGGACATTGATACGGTGGGGTGAGTGGCGGTCAACGGTGCAGCCGGCTCCTCACAAGAGGGCGTCGTTAGGTTTTACCTGATCCGGTGGGTCAACGCACACCGGTACTGGCTGGAACTGTGCGAAAGTTGCCGCTTCGCCCGGCGAAGTGGTCCGCCAGCGCATCGAATACAGTGTGCGGATGCAAGGGCCGACCGACACGGCGCTATTCTTTTTCACCGACCCCACCTCGTTGCAACATGACCGATCGCACCTCCACACATCGCCTGCTCGTAGCCACACCCTTGCACCAATTCATCGAGCAGCAGGTTTTGCCGGGTACCGGCGTCACCAGTGCCCACTTCTGGAAGGGCTTTGACGCCATCGTGGGGGACATGGCGCCCAGGAACGCCGGCTTGCTGGCAGAACGCGACCGCCTGCAGACCGAGCTGGACCAGTGGCACCGAACCCACCCCGGACCGATCCGCAACATGGCGGCCTACCGGCGCTTTTTGCAACGTATTGGTTACCTCGTTCCCGTGCCGGCAAAGGTCCGCGCCACCACGCGCAACGTCGATGCGGAACTGGCCACGCAGGCGGGCCCGCAGCTGGTAGTGCCGATCCTGAATGCGCGCTACGCCCTCAACGCCGCCAATGCGCGCTGGGGCTCCTTGTATGACGCGCTGTACGGGACCGACGCGATCGCCGAATCTGACGGCGCACAACGCGGCCCGGGGTACAACGAAAAGCGCGGCGCCAAGGTCATTGAATATGCGCGCCACGTGCTGGACCGCACCGCGCCGCTCAAGAACGGCTCCCACATCGACTCAACCGCCTATGCGGTCGTGGATGGCCGTCTGCGCGTGTCCTTGCGCGGCGGCAAGACAAGTGAGCTCAAGGTAGCCAGTCAGCTGCAGGGCTACCAGGGCGACGCCGCGGCCCCGTCCTCGGTGTTGCTGCAGCACAACGGCCTGCACCTGGACATCCGCGTGGACCGCAGCACGCCCATCGGCGCGGGTGACCCGGCCGGGGTCAGTGATCTGGTGCTGGAAGCTGCGCTGTCCACCATCCTGGATCTGGAGGATTCGGTGGCCTGCGTCGATGCTGACGACAAGCTGCTGGGTTACCGCAACTGGCTGGGCATCCTGAAGGGCACCTTGACCGAAGACGTCAGCAAGGGCGGCAAGACGTTTCAGCGCGGCCTCAATCCGGACCGCCTGTATTCCGCCGCCGACGGAAAAGGCGTGGTGCGCCTGCACGGCCGCTCGCTGATGTTCCTGCGCAATGTCGGCCATCTGATGACCAACCCTGCCATCCTGTACACCGCTGCCGACGGCAGCACGCGCGAGATCCCCGAAGGCATCATGGACGCGGTGATCACGACCACCATCGCGCTGCATGACCTGCAGGGCCACGGCGCGAACGGCCTGCGCAATTCACGCAAGGGCTCGGTCTACATCGACAAGCCCAAGATGCACGGCCCCACCGAGGTGGCCTTTGCCAACGAACTGTTTGGCCGCGTCGAGAAACTGCTGGGCCTGGCAGACAGTACGGTCAAGCTCGGCATCATGGACGAAGAGCGCCGTACCAGCGTGAACCTGAAAGCCTGCATCGCCGCAGCCGCCAGCCGCGTGGCGTTCATCAATACCGGGTTCCTGGATCGTACCGGTGACGAAATGCACACCTGCATGCAGGCCGGACCTGTGCTGCGCAAAGGCGATATCAAGAGCAGCAGCTGGATCCAGGCGTACGAAAGAAGCAATGTGCTGGTCGGCCTGCAATGCGGGCTGCGCGGTCGCGCACAGATCGGCAAGGGCATGTGGGCCATGCCCGATTTGATGGCCGACATGCTAAAAGCAAAGGTGGCGCACCCGCGCGCCGGCGCCAACACCGCCTGGGTGCCAAGCCCGACCGCCGCCACCTTGCACGCGCTGCACTACCACCAGGTCAACGTGGCCTCTGTGCAAAAGGAGCTGGAGAAGACCGACGCCGACGCGCTGTACGAGCCGCTCCTGAACGACCTGCTGACCATCCCCGTGGTGAAGAAAGCCCCATGGTCCGAAGCCGAGAAGCAGCAGGAACTGGACAACAACGCCCAGGGCATCCTGGGCTACGTGGTGCGCTGGATCGACCAGGTCATAGGCTGCTCCAAGGTGCCCGACATCCA
>JANNDB010001024.1:0-3477 GCA_031387285.1 Betaproteobacteria bacterium
CCTGCTTGGGGCGGCCCGGCGCGGCGCTCATCGGGTGTTCACCGCCATGCGTGGGTCGAGCACGTCGCGCAGGCCGTCACCGAGCAGGTTCAGGCCGAGCACACTCACCAGGATGGCCAGTCCCGGCGCCACCGTGATCCAGGGTGCGGCGACGATGAAGTCGCGCCCGTTGGCGATGATGGCGCCGAAGGTTGGCGTCGGCGGCGGCGGCCCGACGCCGATGAAGGACAACACCGCCTCGTTCAGGATGGCCACGGCGAACACATAGGTCATGCGCACCACCAGCGGCGCCATGGCGTTGGCCAGCACATGGCGCAGCAGGATGCGCATATGCCCGGCGCCTAGCGCGCGCGCCGCCTCCACGTATTCCATCTCGCGCACCACCAGCACCGACGCGCGCACGATGCGTGCCGTATGCGGCGTGGCGGCAATCGACAGGGCGATGATCACGTTTTGCACCGAAGCGCCCAGCACCGAGCTGATGGCGATAGCCAGGATGATCGAAGGGAAGGCCATGAAGGCGTCCATTACCCGCATGATCGGGTCGTCGAGGCGGCGGAAGTAGCCCGCCAGCGCGCCGATCAGCACACCCGCCAGGGCCGTGACGAGCGCCACCACGGCCCCGATCTGCAGCGAAATGCGCGCGCCGAACAACACGCGCGAGAGGATGTCGCGGCCGAAATGATCGGTGCCCATCCAGTGCTCCACGCTCGGCGCCTGCATGCGCGCTCGAAAAGCGCCCTTCAAGGGGTCGAACGGGGCGATCCAGGTCGCCAGCGCGGCCGCCAGTGCGACCAGACCGACCAGCACCACCCCGATCACGAAGGAACGGTTTGCCAGCAGGCGCCGGGCAAATGTGGGCCGCACCAGCGCCGGGGGAGTCATCGCGATGCTGCCCATGGTTCAGTTCAGGCGCACGCGCGGGTCTATCACCGCATACAGCAGGTCAACGACGATATTGACGGTCAGGTAGATCAGCGCCAGGAACAGCAGGCCGCCCTGAATCACCGGAAAGTCGCGCGCCAGCACGGCACCAATGATGAGTCGCCCCAGGCCGGGAATGGAGAACACCTGCTCGGTCACGACAGCGCCGCCCAGCAGCGCGCCGACCATGATGCCCATCACCGTGACCACCGGCACCATGGCGTTGGCCAGGCCGTGGCGGATCACCACATAGGGCTCGGGCAGACCCTTGGCGCGCGCCGTGCGCACGAAATCCTGCCCCAACACCTCGAGCATGCTCGAGCGCGTCATGCGCGCCACGAATCCCATCTGCACGCAGGCCAAGGTGAAGGTGGGCAAGGCGATGTGGCGCGCCCACTGCCAGGGGTTCTGGAAGAAAGGCACGTAATCGCCGGCCGGAAAAATCGGCAACAACACTGCCACCAGCCAGATCAACACCAGGCCGAGCCAGAACTCGGGGAGCGACAGGCCCAGCAGGGCCAGCGTCATCATGCCCTGGTCGGCCAGCTTGCCGTGGCGCACCGCCGCGATCACGCCGGCCGCCACACCGAGCAGCACCGACACCAGGAATGCCAGCGCGGTAAGCGACAGGGTGACCGGCAGGCGCTCGAAGATCGCGCTGGTCACGCTGCGGTTGAGCAACAGCGAGGTGCCCAGGTCACCCTGCAACAGGCGCAGATACCAGTCCCCCATGCGAAACAGGAACGGCCGGTCCAGCCCCAGCGTCTGGCGCACCCGGTCCAGCGCCTCCTTGGTGGCGCTGGAATCCAGGAACGCGGATGCCGGATCCCCCGGCACCAGCCACAGCAGGCCGAAGGTGATCAGTGATACCAGGAACAGGACGGGGATGGACGCAAGCAGCCGGCGAACGACAAAACGACCCATCGCTTACGCCGCAGGACCCGCCTTTACTCCAACCATACGCCCCACATGCGCGGGATGCGGTAGGCCTTGAAGTTCTTCAGCTTCGCGCTGGCAATCTGGAACAGTCCGTAATTGCCCAGGTTCACAGCAATCGCCTGGTCCGCCATCTGGTTCTCGAAGTCGGCAAAGATCTTCTTCTGGGCGTCAAGGTTCATCTCGGTATTCATCTTGGCAAACATGGCGTCGATGGCCGGATCGGCCTTGCGCTGGCCCTGGCCCTTGACCCAGTGCGACATCGCCGACACCGGGCCTTCATAAGGCTCGATGCCAAAACCGTGGGTCCAGAAGTTCCAGCCCTGGTCGCTGTTGAGACCGATGCCCGAGGTGGTCGGCCAGTCGGCGACCTTGAGTTCCACGGCAACCCCGATCTGGGCCATCTGCTGTTGGAACACAGTCGCCGCATCCACGTTGGGGCGGATGTTGTCGATGATGAAGACCAGCTTTTCACCCTTGTAGCCGGACCTGGCCAGCGTGGCCTTGGCGCCCGCCACGTCCTGCTTGAGCAGTTTGCGGTCGGTGTGGTATGCCGACCCGCCATACACCCAGCTCTGGTCCATCTTGTAGATGTCCGGATAAGCCACCGCCATGATTTCCTCGGCGTCCAGTCCCTGCTGCACGGCGCGGCGGAAGTTCAGGTCCGCGCCCGGCCCCTGGGCCATGTTGAACTTGAGGATCTGGGCCGCAAACGGCAGCACCTTGATGACCTGGAAGTTCGGATTGCCAGACAAGCGCTTGGCCGTGGGGCCGTCGGCGGTTTCGTTGAGCGTCACCTGCCCGGTGGCCAGGGCGGCATCGCGCGCGCCGGCTTCCGGCATGAAGCGGAAGGTCACGCTGTCGACCCAGGCGATCTTCGCGCCGGCAAAACCATCCCGCTCCTTGTAGGCCGGGTTCGGCTTGTATTCCTCGAAGCGCACCAGCTTCACGTGGCTGTCCGGCCGGTATTCCAGGAACTTGAACGGACCGGTGCCGACCGGCGAAGCCTTGCCCATGTCCTTGACGGCTTCTTCGACCGGCATGATGGCGATGGGCGCGCGCGGGCTGGAGATATTGCCCAGGAAGGTGGTCTGCACCGACTTGAGCTTGATCGTGACCTGGTTTGGCCCGGTCGCAGCGACCGAGTCGATGGCGGCCACCAGCGCCGGCGACGCACCGGCCTTGCGGTAACGCTCGAGCGAGGCCACCACGTCGGCCGAGGTCATGTCCTTGCCGTTGTGGAACTTCACGCCCTGGCGCAGGGTGAACACATAGGTGATGCCGTCGGGCGAGACGGTCACGCCGGTCGCCAGGTCGGGCACCGGGCGGGCGTTTTCGTCGCGCGCGTAGAGCGTCTCGAAAACATGCAGGTTGACGTTGCGCGCCACCTGGGCCGAGGTGGCATGCGGATCGAGCGTTGGCGGCGCCTGCGTCATGGCAATCACCACGTCGCCGCCCTTCTTCTGGGCCACTGCGGGAACGGCCGCCCCCAGCGCAAGCGCGGCGGCCACGGCAAGTTGGAGGAATTTCAGTTTCATGGTTTTCGGTCTCCTTCGGTTAACGGTTGGTAATCAAACCCTGTGGTTGTCAATGTTGTAGCAGCCTGTCATGCGGAAG
>JANNDB010000042.1:0-2026 GCA_031387285.1 Betaproteobacteria bacterium
GTGACGCGTGCAAGCTCCGGCCGCAGGTCGAAGGTCTGCAGGAACCCGCCTGGCGCGAACGCGCGGTTGATGGCATCGGGCGCCAGGATGCCGCGCTTGCGGGTAGTGGCGGCTGCAACCGGATCGAACTTCACCGAGTACATCGGTCCCATCACGTCGTAGTAGTGCTGCAGCTGGGTTTCGGTGCGCAGTTCGCCGGCCCAGAGCTGCGCGCACACGCGCTGCTGCTCCGTCGTGCCGCGCTGCGCCACGATTTGTTGTGCGCGTTGGTTGAAGCCGGCGTGGGACGCTGTGACTATGAGCACCAGATGCGACACGCTGGCCGGGTAGCGCGCAGCGTGGGCCATGGCGACCATGCCACCATAGGAGGTGCCGATGGACACGATGGGGCCGCATCCCAGGGTCTGGCGCAGGGCTTCCAGGTCTTCGACGTTCTCGTCCAGGGTGTAGCGGGCTACATCGCCTCGAGCGGAGCGGCCCTGGCCACGGTGGTCGAGGTAGACCAGCTGCATGTGTTCGGCGAGTGGGGAGAAAACCGGCTTGAACCCCGCGTGGTCACCTCCAGGCCCGCCATGCAGGATGAACGCCACCGGGCGCTCGCGCATGTGTTCACCGTCTGGCACGAGGCCCGCGCCCTCGACGTCAAAGTAGATTTCGGTGTCACGAACCTTTGTGCGCATCAGATCCTCCTGCCATCTGCGCCATTGTGCGGCATCGTCACCGCGACCCGCTGGCAGGCGCGCTGCCAATTTCGCGAGCGCACGGCTGGAAACGAAATCGGCGAAGATACCCCATCCATCCACCAAGTAAACCCATGACCGAGCCAACCCCCTACACCCCTCCCGCCGTCTGGACCTGGAACAAGGAAAGCGGCGGCCGCTTCGCAAACATCAACCGGCCCATCGCCGGGCCGACCCATGACAAGGAACTGCCGGTCGGCCGCCATCCTTTGCAGCTCTATTCGCTGGCTACGCCCAATGGCGTCAAGGTCACCGTGATGCTGGAGGAGTTGCTGGCGCTGGGCCATGCTGGAGCGGAATACGATGCCTGGCCGATCCGCATTGGTGACGGCGACCAGTTTGGCAGCGGCTTTGTGGCGGTGAACCCCAACTCCAAGATCCCTGCCATGATGGACCGCAGCGGAGCGCAGCCGATCCGCATATTCGAATCCGGCGCCATCCTGGTTCATCTGGCGGAGAAGTTTGGCAACGCGTTTCTGCCGACTGCGCCCGCTGCGCGCGCCGAATGCCTGTCCTGGTTGTTCTGGCAGATGGGCAGCGCACCGTATCTTGGCGGCGGTTTCGGTCACTTTTATGCGTACGCGCCGATGAAGATCGAATATGCGATTGACCGCTTCGCGATGGAGGTGAAACGCCAGCTTGACGTGCTGGACCGGCGCCTGGCTGAGAGCGAATA
Organism: Betaproteobacteria bacterium; assembly: GCA_031387285.1. Lineage (GTDB taxonomy): Bacteria > Pseudomonadota > Gammaproteobacteria > Burkholderiales > Burkholderiaceae_C > CAISIP01. The sequence continues at coordinate 1,417 of JANNDB010000042.1, forward strand.
CCTTGGCGGCGCCGAGTACACGGTGGCGGATATTTCCGTATGGCCCTGGTACGGCGCGCTGGCCAAGGGGCTCGTTTACAGCGCCGGCGAGTTCCTGCAGGTGCAGGAATACAAGAACGTCCAGCGCTGGACCGACGCGATAGCCAAACGCCCGGCAGTGCGCCGCGGCCGCATGGTCAACCGGCTCATGGGTGACCCGGCCAGCCAGTTGCATGAGCGGCATGCGGCGAGTGACTTTGACACCAACACGCAAGACAAGCTCGTCCAGGCGGCAGAGAAGCAAAAGGCCTGAACGGGCGCCTGCGGCCTTTCAGGGTGCGGGCGACGCCGGGACAGGAACGCGGTCCGCGCGGCGCTCGCCGCGAAAGCGCTTCTGCTCTTCCTCGCGCAGCGTCTTGATCTCCATCTGGGTCGCCTCGATTTCCTTTTGCAGGCGTTCGCGTTTTTGCCGCACATCCTCGATCTGACTCTGCGTTGCACTCGATTGGGCCTGGGCGGCTTGCCTGCGCAAGGCGCTGGCCTGGGTGTTCTGCTCGACCAAACGCTTCTGCGCCTGCTCCAGCGCCAGCCGGCCTTCCTGCGCTGCGCGGCTGTCCTGCCGCAACGTACG
>JANNDB010000066.1:0-1969 GCA_031387285.1 Betaproteobacteria bacterium
CTGTGCCGCTCGGGCCGTGTTATTTCGGTTGTGGACTGCTCGGGGCGCGGGTGGTGTGGACCAACCAGAAGGCCCAGCTGGCCCGCGCGCACGACAAGCACCAGTTTAGCCGCCAGGGCAACACGGGCGCGATCACCCTGGTGATCGCCAGTTTCGGCGCGGCGCTGGCACTGCGCAACCTGCTGCTGTTCTGGTACGGCGGTGTGCCCCAGTACTACTCGCAGAATCTGCAGATTGCCATCCCGATCCTGCCACGCAGTGTGTGGGGCGGCCTGCGCGTCACGGCGGATCAGCTCTTCGTGCTGGCGCTGACGCTGGCCACGGTCACCGCGCTGCACCTGTTCCTGCGCCACAGCACGCTGGGCCGCTCGATGCGCGCCACCGCCATCAACCCCAGCCTGGCCCGGGTTGCCGGCATCGACCCGGAGCGCGTGCTGCGTGCAACCTGGGTCATCGGCGGCATCCTGGCTGCCGTTGCCGGCGTGTTCGCAGGGATCACCGTCCAATTGCGCCCGACCCTGGGGGTCGACCTGTTGCTGCCGCTGTTTGCGGCGGTGATCCTGGGCGGCATCGGCTCGGTATGGGGCGCGGTGCTGGGCGGCTTCATCGTCGGCCTGGCTGAAAGCGCCTCGGTCTCCGTCGTGGGCGCCGAATACCGGGCGGCGGCTGCGTTTGCGGTGCTGGTGCTGATCCTGCTGGTGCGTCCCACCGGGTTGTTCGGGGAGAAGCACTGATGCCGGACCTGATCGGGTGGGTTTCCTACGCCAGCTTTTTCCTGGTGTTTGCCAGCAGCTTCGCCATCGTGGTGCTGGGACTCAATCTGCAGTGGGGATTCACCGGACTGTTCAATGTCGGCGTGGCCGGGTTTGTCGCAATGGGAGCCTACACGTCGGCCTTGCTCACGACGCCGGAAGTGGCCGGCCGCCTGGGCGGCCTGGGCTGGCCCGTGGCGCTGGGCTGGATCGGTGCCATGGGTGTGTCCGGGCTGGCTGGCCTCGTGGTTGGAGCGATCGCGCTGCGCCTGCGCCATGACTACCTGGCCATCACCACCTTCGGCGTCGCGGTGACGATCCAGCTGGTGGCCAACAACGCCACCGCACTGACCGGCGGCCCCTTCGGCGTGCAGTTCATCCCCAAGCCGCTGCAGAGCTGGCTTGGCACCGGCCTGCCCTGGACGCTCGGCTACCTGGCACTCTCTCTAATTCTGCTGGGCGTTGTCTACCTGGCGCTGGAGCGGCTGGTACGCAGCCCCTGGGGCCGGGTGCTGCGCGCGATTCGGGAGGACGAGTCCGCCGCGGCATCGCTTGGCAAGCGCCCGTTCGTGTTCCGGCTGCAGAGTTTCGTGATCGGCAGCATGCTCATGGGCCTGGGTGGTGCGGTGTACGCCCACTTTGTCGGGTACATCGCCCCGGAGGATTTCCTGCCGATACTTACCTTCCAGCTGTGGGCGATGCTGATCGTGGGCGGCGCCGGCAACAACCGCGGCGCCGTGCTGGGTGCCTTTGTGGTGTGGACGTTCTGGGCCGCAGCCGGCAGCCTGCTGCGCGGGTGGGTGCCCCAGGCCGAACAGGCGCGGGCGGCTGCGCTGCAGGTGGTGCTGATTGGCGTCTTGATCGCCGTGATGCTGGTGCTGCGGCCGCGCGGGCTGATTGGCGAGGAAGTCGCGCAGTCGCCTGGCAATAAAGGCGGTTAGCCGGTCTGTGAAACCCGCATCCCGCCATGGTTACCAGCCGATGCAAACACCCATCGTGCCACTTGCTGTCTGAGCCGCCGAGTCCGTCCCACTGGGGCTGGCAACATTCCCTTTGAATATCCTGTGCCCTCGATGACCCGCCGGACCCGATTCAGCGCATGCCCGTATAGAACGCGCGCAGCACCTCGAACGCCTGCTTGCGCGTCGTCTTGTCCTCGGCGATCAGGCCCTTGCGGTTGAAGCCCTGGTTGAACACGGTCTGGCGCCGCTCGGAAC
>JANNDB010000100.1:0-4437 GCA_031387285.1 Betaproteobacteria bacterium
CCCATTGGAGCAGCCTGCCGCAGCGGCTGCTGGCGGTTCGCGCATTTGCCGCACTGGCGCAGGCCCCGGCGCTTGCCGCAGCCAACAAGCGGATTGGCAACATCCTGAAAAAGGTCCCGGAATCGGTGGCGCAGGTCAATCCTGTCTTGTTGTTGGCACCTGCAGAAATTGCGCTGTTTGCTGCAATGCAGGACGTAGTGCCGCGGGCCAACGCCCTGTTTGACGCCGGCGACTACAACGCGTCGTTGCGCGCGCTGGCGGCCCTGGCGATACCGGTCGACGCCTTTTTCGAGGGCGTCATGGTCAATGCGCCAGAAAGTGAACTGCGCGTCAATCGACTGGGCTTGTTGCAGAGCCTGCACGACGCCATGAATCGTGTGGCCGATTTGTCGCGCCTCGCCAGCTAGCAGAACGCCATGCTCAAACTGGCCATCCTGGACCGCGACGGAACCATCAACCAGGAGGGCGTGGAGATGGTCGACGGGCCCGATGCGTGGAACCCGCTGCCCGGTGCGCTCGAAGCAATCGCCCGCCTCAACCACGCTGGCTGGCATGTGGTTGTGGCGAGCAACCAGCCCGGATTGGGGCGTGGCCTGCTGGAAGTGGCGACGCTCAATGCGATTCAGGCCAAGATGCACCGTTTGCTGGCAGCTGCAGGCGCGCGGGTGGATGCGATCTTTTACTGCCCGCATGCGCCTGACGAGGCCTGCCGCTGTCGCAAACCGGAACCCGGCTTGTTCGAGCAGATCGGGGAGCGCTTCGGAGTGGAGCTTGGCGGAACCCCTGCCGTAGGCGACTCCCTGGAAGACCTGTTGGCAGGTGTTGCCGCCGGTTGCGAGCCGCATCTGGTGTTGACCGGTCAGGGAGCGGCTTTCAAGGGGCGTGCCTTACCCCCGGCTTTTCCGGCTGGAACCGTGGTTCATCAGGATCTGGCGGCGTTCGCCGAATTCCTGATCCATCGGTCGTCGGAGCTCGCCACTACACGCAGCGAACGTGCATGATGAACCTCCTGCGCTCAATGCTGCACATGGGCTGGATACTGGTAACGGTTGTGCCGTGGGCCATTGTCATGCTGGTGGCGTCCATCGGCCTGCGCGGAACGCCTTTGTGGTGGATGGCGGTGCGCTGGCTTGGCTGGATCATCGACGGGGCCCGCGTACTGCTCGGAATTCAGGTGCGTGTCAGCGGAATGGAGAACCTGCCGGTTGGCAGCACCAGCCCGGCGATCCTGCTTGCCAAGCACCAGTCGACGCTGGAAACATTCCTCTTGCCCACATTGATGCCGCATCCCCTGGCGTACGTATTCAAGAAAGAGTTGCTCTACGTGCCTTTTTTCGGCTGGGCCATGGGCCGGCTCGACATGATCCATATCGACCGCAGCCAGCGCCAGCAAGCCTTCAGCAAGGTGGTGGCGCAGGGCAAGGCGCTGCTGGCGCAGGGGATCTGGATCATCATGTTCCCGGAAGGCACCCGCATTCCCCGCGGCCAGAAGGGCCAGTACAAGTCGGGCGGGACGCGCCTGGCGATCGCCACGGGCGCGCCGGTGATTCCCATTGCCGTGACCAGTGCCAAGTGCTGGCCCCGCAAGGCCTTCGTCAAAGTCCCGGGCATTGTGGACGTGTCCATTGGAAAGCCCATTCCCAGCATCGGTCGCCAGCCTGACGAGCTGATGCGCGAGGTTGAAAAATGGATCGAGGCTGAAATGCACAGGCTCGACCCGCAAGCCTACCGTTGACACCATGCGCAACCTGCTGCAGCTGACCCTGGATTTCTTCGGACCCGCCGAGACAGTCCGCAAGGCCGGGCAGCAGAGCCCGAGCGCGCCGGGCCCAGCTGCGGGGCCGGTGGCGCGGTTTGTCCATCCCCGCGCGAACCGGGAAGTGCAATTGGGCAATGCCGTGGTCGCCTATGAGTTCACCCGGGGCAAACGGCGCACCATCGGCTTCTCGGTGGGCCCTGAGGGGCTGGCCGTGCGTGCACCGCGCTGGGTGTCGCTGGCCGACGTCCAATCGGCGCTGCTGGAAAAGTCCGGTTGGATCGTCCGCAAGCTGGAGGAAACGCGGGAGCGGCGCGCGCGCCTGGAGTCCAGCCGGATCGACTGGCAGGACGGCGTGGAGGTCCCATTCCTGGGTGAGCCGGTGCGTCTGGTGCTTGATCCTGCGCAACGCCACAGCGGAGCAGGTGCGCTGTTGCAGCCAGGCATTTGCGCAGACGGCGGTACCCCGCAACTGGCGCTGCATCTGGGTTTGCCGCACCAGGCGGCACCCGAGCAGATTCGTGACGCTACCCAGGCCTGGCTGATGCGTCAGGCGCGGCGTATTTTCACCGAACGGCTTGACCACTTTGCGCCGAAACTCGGCGTCCAGTGGCGCAAGCTCGCGCTCAGCAGCGCCGGCACCCGTTGGGGCAGCGCCCGTGCCGACGGCGCCATCCGGCTGCACTGGCGACTGGTGCACTTTCGCATGGACGTGATCGACTATGTGGTGGCCCATGAACTCAGCCATCTGCGCGTGATGGACCACAGTCCGCGCTTCTGGGACACCGTGGGCAGCGTGGTGCCCCACTACGCCCAGCTCAAGGGCCAGCTCAAGGATGAGTCGATTCCCCAATGGGGCTGAGTGGCTCAGGTGGCGCTGAAGCGGTAGACGCCGTCGGTGCCCTGTGAGCGCTGCAGGCGTCCTTCAAACCACAGCTTGTGCAGATGCGCCACCGCCTCGCCCATGGCAAATGTCTTCTGGTGCAGGTCGAGCGGCCGCTTGAACATGATGGGCAGGATGTCTGCTGCGCAGTGTGGAGCCTGCGCGCAGGCCTCCATCACTTCGGCCAGGCGATCACGATGATGGTCGTGCAATTGCCGGATGCGCAGGTACAAGCCGGTGAAAGGCTTGCCATGGGATGGCAGGGTGAGGGTGTCTTCGGGCAACGACTTGAACTTGTCGATCGAATCCAGGAACTGCTTGAGTGCATCCGCTTCCGGCTCCACCTCGTAGACGCTGACATTGGTGGAGATGCGCGGGAGCATCATGTCGCCACCGATCAACACGTTCAAACCGGCGCAGTACAGCGCGATGTGCTCAGGCGCATGCCCGTGCCCGCTGATGCACTTCCATGCGCGGCCCCCGATGGTCAACACGTCACCGTCCATCATGCGCCGGTAGTTTGGCGGCACGGCCGGCACCAGCGAGGGGAAATAACGTGAGCGTGCACGGATCTGCTCGACCGAGTCCGGGTCGTTCAGCCCGTGCGAGGCGAAGTACTGCGCTGCTGCGTCCCCGCCAAAAGCGGTCGGGCCCAGGGCGCCAAGCCGCGCCATGTTGTAGTCCGTGGCGCTGATCCACAAGCGCACGTTCCAGCGTTCGCACAACCAGTAGGCCAGCCCGATGTGGTCGGGGTGCATATGCGTGACGATGACGCGCAGGATCGGCATTCCCTGCAACTGGGTCGCAAATATCTGCTCCCATTGCGCCTTGGACTCGTCGCGCGAGATGCAGCAATCCACCACCGTCCAGCCGTGTTGGCCATCGACTTCGTCGCGCAGCAGCCACAGGTTGATGTGGTTGAGCGCGAACGGCAGCGACATGCGGATCCAGCGCACACCCGGAGCGACCTCCATGGTGGTGCCGGGTTCGGGCATGGCGTCACCCAGCGGGTAATGCAGTTCGCGTTCCAGTTCATTCATGAGGGAGCCCGTCTGGTTGACGTTTACGTAAACGTCAGATGTAATCAGGCATTGTATGGATGGCAGGTGCCGTTGCCTGTCACCTGTGCGTTGTACCAGCGAAGCCTGAAACCCACCTGCATTGCCATGCCGCCCGAGTATTCCATCAGTGATCTGGCCAGGGAATTTGACCTTACAACCCGCGCCATCCGCTTCTACGAGGACATGGGGCTGCTGCAGCCCAGGCGCAGCGGGCCGGGCGGCCGCAGCCGCGTCTACAGTCCGCGCGACCGAACACGCCTGAAACTAACGCTGCGCGCCAAACGCCTCGGACTGTCGCTCAGCGAGGCCCGGGACATCATTGACATGTACGACAGCCCGCGCGACACCGGTGCCCAACTCGGCAAATTCCTGACCGTGCTGGCGGCCCACCGCAAAGCACTGGAAGAGCAGATGGCCGACCTGGAGGCCAATCTGGACGAAGTACGTACTCACGAGCGGGAGGCGCGGGCGCTGCTGGGCAAGCTTGGGAAAACCGCTGTGTAAGACTGTGGATGACGCCGGTCGCCGGGACTGCGCTGCCCGAAACGGGTGACTTGCCGGGTCAGTTGCCGCATAATTGACGTTTACGTAAACGTCAACCAAAAAGCCAGGAGACGCCATGGAACTGCCCGGACTCGATTACCAGCTCGGAGAAGACATCGACGCCCTGCGTGACGCCGTCCGCGAGTTCGCGCAGGCCGAGATTGCACCGCGCGCCGCCGAGATCGACCGCAACG
>JANNDB010000182.1:0-17390 GCA_031387285.1 Betaproteobacteria bacterium
ACCTCGTTCGCGCCGCATACCCAGTCGCTCATCACGGCGACTTCGCGGTCCACCACGAGCCGCACTGGCTTGCGCAGGTTGATGATTCCAAGGTAACCCGGCTTGCAGCCGAAGTGCTCGTCGATCTCCGCCAAAGTAGCAAAGCGAAAACCCTTCTCAAGCCCTGGAAGCTTGTTGGCCTTGATTTCATTGAGGTCGTGATCGCCCCGCAACATCAGCAGCCATACCTGCACCTTGACGATACTGCCCTGCGCGTCCTTTTCCTCCGTAGCCACCACCAGGGACTTGATCGTCTTGTTCAACGGTAGCCCGAGGAACTGGGCAACATCGGCGCAGGTGCTCTTGCCGGGTGTCGGCGTGCGTGTCATGGCCTGCTGCGCCGCCATGCGCGGCGCTTGCGGTGGAAGCGCCTCGGCTTTCTCCATGTTGGCAGCGTAGTCGCTGCCGGCGCAGTAAACGATGGCGTCTTCGCCCGTCGCCGCAATGACCTGAAATTCCTCGCTCAAATCCCCGCCGATAGCGCCACTGTCGGCGGCTACAGCGCGGTAGCGCAGTCCGAAGCGATCGAATATGCGCCGATAGGCGTCTGCCATGAGGCGGTAGCTCCGCATCGCGCCGTTCAGATCCTGATCGAAACTGTAGGCGTCCTTCATGATGAACTCGCGGCCCCGCATCAAGCCAAAGCGCGGTCGGCGTTCATCCCGAAACTTGGTCTGGATCTGGTAGAAATTCAGTGGCAACTGCTTGTAACTGCGAACCTCCTGCCGCAGGATGTCCGTGACCACCTCTTCGCTGGTAGGCTGAACCACAAAGTCGCGATCGTGCCGATCCCTGATGCGAAGCAGCTCAGGCCCATAGGCTTGAAAGCGACCACTCTCTTGCCATAACTCGGCGGGTTGCACCACAGGCATTGAGACCTCGATCGCGCCGGCGCGGTCCATTTCCTCTCGCACGATGCGCTCGACCTTGCGGATCACACGCAATCCCATTGGCATGTAGCTGTAGATGCCCGCTCCAAGCTTCTTGATCATGCCTGCGCGCATCATCAAGCGATGGCTGGCGACTTCGGCGTCGGCTGGCGCTTCTTTCAATGTGGAAACAAAAAATTGGGATGCTTTCATGGCGCGCGTCGCGGTACCGGAAGTAACTGCGCCCCTTGATGCACGGCGCACGCTGTGCATAATGGGCTAAGTTTAGAAATTGGGGTTTGATTATGCTCGACCGTGACGGCTTCAGGCCCAACGTCGGCATCGTCCTGCTCAACCAGAAGAATCAGGTTTTCTGGGGCAAGCGCATACGTACCCACTCCTGGCAGTTTCCGCAGGGTGGCATTGACCGGGGTGAAACTCCGGAACAGGCCATGTACAGGGAGCTACATGAGGAGGTTGGGCTCCAGCCGGAGCATGTCTGCGTGGTGGCCCGCACCCGGGATTGGTTGCGCTACGAGGTGCCGGACCGTTACATCCGACGTGATGCGCGCGGCCATTACAAGGGACAAAAGCAGATCTGGTACCTGCTCCGGCTTACCGGGCAAGACTGGCATTTGAACCTGCGCGCGACGGACCATCCGGAGTTCGACGCCTGGCGCTGGAACGAGTATTGGGTTCCTCTCGACATGGTCGTGGAATTCAAGCGCGGTGTCTACGAGATGGCCTTGACAGAACTCTCGAGGTACCTGCCGCGCAACGAAACGCGCAACCGCTACCTGCGCCATGGCCCACGTGGCCGGGAGTCGGAGTCGCTTAATTTTGCGGAAGGCCTGGCAGGACCTTTGATCGAGTTGCCGCCCGGCGCCAGTTTCGATCCGGATCCCCAACGCCAGACGCCTGGTACGCCCAACGAGGATAACCATGCGCCATAACGGCTTGATCGCCTTTCTCCTGTCATGTTCGGCCACGGCCACGCTAGCCCAGCTGGCCGCCATCGACCCGGACTGGAAAGAGACCGAAGTGCCGCCGCCGCCTGCCTTGAAAACCGACAGGTTGATACCGCTTGAGATGCCGCGCCACCTGACAACGCGCTTTGGCGTCGACCCGGACTCCCTGCGAATCACGCAAGACGGAATCGTGCGATATGTGGTGGTTACCAGTTCGCCCAGCGGAAACATCAATGCCAGCTACGAAGGCATACGTTGCCAGACTGCCGAGGTGAAGGTGTACGCGCGGTATGGCGCAACGGGCCAATGGACCGCTGTCTCGAACGCACAATGGCGGCCACTCAACAGCAACCAGCCCTCATTGCATGCGCTTGCTCTGGCGCGCCAAGGCGCCTGCGAAGGGCGGGCAGCGGCGGCTCGCTCAACCACTGACATCGTCCGAAAGCTGAAGAACCCGGACACCGAGACGTCAACGCGCTGAGGCGGCGCAATGCGCCCTAACGGGTCAGAACCAGGTTGTCCCGATGCAACATTTCAGGTTCGGCGGTGTACCCCAGCAAATGCTCGATTTCGGCAGAGGGTCTTCTGCATAACAGGCGAGCCTCGGAACTTGAATAGTTTGCGAGCCCACGCGCCACTTCCGCTCCCGAGGGCCCGCGAACGGCAATCACGTCGCCTCGTGAAAATTCGCCGTCCACCGCAATCATGCCAATCGGCAGCAGGCTCTTACCCTCGTCGCGCAACTTGACCACGGCCCCCGCATCCACCGTAACGGCGCCACGCAGTTGCAGGTGGTCAGCGATCCACTGCTTGCGCGCCTGCACCTTCTGGGTTTGCGCCACCAGCAGCGTTCCGATGGCCTCACCGTCGCACAGGCGCAGCAAGACCTCAGGTTCGCGCCCCCACGCGATAACGGTCGAGGCGCCGGAACCGGCCGCGCGACGTGCGGCCAGGACCTTCGTGATCATGCCGCCGCGGCCAATGACGGAACCCGCCCCGCCGGCCATCTGCTCCAGCGCAACATCGCCGGCCTGCGCCACGTCAATGAACCGCGCATCGGGGTTCTTGCGCGGGTCCGATTCGTAGAGTCCCTTTTGATCAGTCAGGATCACCAGGACATCCGCTTCCACCAGATTCGCCACCAAGGCGCCGAGCGTATCGTTGTCACCAAATTTGATTTCGTCAGTAACCACCGTGTCGTTCTCATTGATGACCGGCACAACGCCCAGGCGCAATAACGCCAGCAGGGTCGAGCGGGCGTTCAAGTAACGCTCACGGTCCGCGAGGTCTGCGTGCGTCAACAGCACCTGCGCGCTGCCCAGACCGCTTTCACGCAACTTGGACTCGTACATCTGGGCAAGGCCCATCTGGCCTACGGCGGCCGCCGCCTGCAGCGCATGGATTTCGTGCGGGCGGGATGCCCACCCAAGGCGCTTCATGCCTTCAGCAATGGCACCACTGGACACCATGATGACCTCGCGCTTGTCGGCAACCAGCCGCGCCAACTGTCTGCACCACTCACCGATCGCGGCCTCGTCGAGGCCCCGACCTTCATTTGTAACCAGACTGGAGCCGACCTTGACGACAATGCGCCGAGCGCCACGCACCACATCCGCACCCGCTGTCGCAGTGCGTGGCAGCTTGGCGACGGCCCCGCGCGGCGCATCTGCAACCTTGGCTGCCTTGGTCATTCCGGTGGCGCATCGACAAAGCGCGGGTCCGCCGGAGGCGCCGGCTGCTCTGCGACCTGCACTGCGTGCACATGCTTGTACACGGCCTGCACCAGACCTTCACAGCCCTCTCGCGTCAAAGCGGAAATCTGGAAAACAGGACCTTTGAACCGCAATCGGCGCACAAAGGAATCGACCAGCGCCGCACGCTTGTCGGTCTCCACCATGTCAAGCTTGTTGAGGACCAGCCAGCGCGGTTTGCGGTGCAACGCCGGATCGTATTTCTTGAGCTCATTGACGATTGCGCGGGCCTGCGCAACCGGATCAATACTGTCATCAAACGGCGCCATGTCCACCACGTGCAGCAACAAGCGGGTGCGCTGCAAGTGGCGCAGAAACAGATGCCCGAGCCCGGCTCCCTCAGAGGCGCCTTCAATCAGCCCTGGCAAATCCGCAACCACAAAACTCTGTTCAGGGCCAACGCGCACAACGCCCAGATTCGGATGCAAGGTGGTGAACGGATAGTCGGCAATACGCGGCCGCGCATTGGAAATCGCCGTAATCAGGGTTGACTTCCCGGCATTGGGCATGCCCAGAAGGCCCACATCGGCCAAGACCTTGAGTTCCAGCTTGAGATGCTTGCGCTCACCCGGCCAGCCCGGCGTCTTCTGGCGTGGTGCCCGGTTGATCGCGCTCTTGAAACGCATGTTGCCGAACCCGCCATCACCGCCTTTGGCAATCGTGATGACCTCGTCCGGCGTAAGCAGTTCGTAGAGTACGGCGCCAGTCTCGGCGTCGCTGATGATCGTACCTACAGGCTCGCGCAAGGTGATGTCGTCACCCGCTGCGCCAAACATGTCGGACCCCATGCCGTGTTGGCCACGTTTCGCCTCATGGCGGCGTGAAAACCGGAAATCGATCAGCGTATTCAGGTTGGGATCGGCAACGGCAAAAACATGCCCACCGCGGCCCCCGTCACCGCCGTTGGGACCGCCGAACTCCTTGTACTTCTCGTGGCGGAACGAGACACAGCCCGCGCCGCCGTCTCCCGCAAAGACGTCGATAAAGGCTTCATCGACAAATTTCATGATTCAAACGAAAAACCCTGCGGCATGCCGCAGGGTTTGGTCGCAGGAGCACCGGCCAGGTATCAAACCGGCGTGACACTCACCGTGTGTTTGTTCAACGCACCCTTCACCGCAAATGACACTGTGCCATTCGCAAGCGCAAAGAGCGTGTGGTCTTTCCCGATGCCCACATTGGCACCGGCATGGAACCGCGTTCCCCTTTGACGGACGATGATTGAACCTGCGCTGATTGCCTCACCGCCAAACGCCTTCACACCCAGCATTTTTGGCTTTGAATCACGTCCGTTGCGCGTAGAGCCGCCGCCTTTTTTCTGTGCCATGGTTTTCTCCAGTCAATCGAGAGCAGCTCTTGTCGAGCAGCCCCGCAAACAATCAGCCAACAATGGCCTCGATCTGCAGTTCCGTAAACTGCTGCCGATGCCCCTGACGCTTCTGGTAATGCTTGCGCCGGCGCATCTTGAAGATGCCGACCTTGTCGTGCTTGCCGTGGGCCAGCACCGTGGCCTTCACTGTTGCGCCGGACACCAGGGGCGTACCAACCCGGATCTCGCTGCCGTTGCCGACAGCCAGAATCTGGTCAATAACAATCTCCTGGCCTACATCCGCAGCAATCTGTTCTACTTTAATTTTTTCGCCGGCAGCAACTCTGTATTGCTTGCCACCGGTTTTTATGACCGCGTACATAATGACCTCTGATATTAGGCTGCACGGACCCATTTCCGCACAGCCCTAGAGTATAGCATTTTCGCCTCGACCCGGCGTCACCTGCCGCAGCGTCCCGGGCTTCGGTCGAGGCGCTTTCCTATAATGTCCAGTTGCTCTCTACCTGCTCCGACCTTGCAAAGCGCGTCCACACCCTCGTCACCGTTGCTGTCGATCATCGCGCAGGACATGCACGAAGTGGACACGGTAATCGCCCGTCGACTGGAATCCGGGGTGCCATTGGTTGCCACCGTATCGCGCTACATCATCAGTGCCGGCGGCAAACGACTTCGCCCAGCGCTGCTGTTGCTGATGAGCGGTGCTCTGGGCTATACCGGAGCGCAACGCTTCAACCTGGCGGCTGTGGTTGAGTTCATCCACACGGCCACCCTGCTGCATGACGACGTGGTGGACGACTCCACCATGCGCAGAGGCAATGCAACCGCAAATGCCGCGTTTGGGAATCCCGCCAGCGTACTTGTCGGTGACTTTCTTTACTCGCGCGCTTTTCAGATGATGGTGGACGCCAACAATATGCGTGTCATGGAGGTGTTGGCGGACGCCACCAACGTGATTGCCGAGGGCGAGGTGCTGCAGTTGATGAACATGCACAACGCCGGACTGGACGAGGCCGCCTACCTGCACGTGATCCGCTCCAAGACAGCCAAACTGTTTGAGGCCAGCGCACGGGTTGGCGCAATTCTCGCAGGTGCCGACAAAGCGCTGGAGGGTTGCTGTGCGCAGTACGGGCAGGCGCTCGGAACCGCCTTTCAGGTTATTGACGACGTGCTGGATTACGCGGGTGACTCATCCGTGATGGGCAAGAGCCTGGGCGACGATTTGCGCGAGGGAAAGGCAACGTTGCCCCTGATATCGGCCATGCAGCGGGGCACGCCCAAACAGAAGCAGGTCATCGAGCGTGCCATCGAGAATGGTGCGACAGGCATGCTGGATGAAGTCATCGCCATTGTCCACGCCACCGGTGCGTTGGACTTTTCGCGGCAGAGCGCCGCGCAGGAAGCCCGGCGCGCGATCACAGCCGCACAGGCTTTGCCCGAGGGGCCGCACACGGCGTGTTTGGTACAATTGGCCAGCCAACTTCTGGAGCGCCAGCACTGATTGAACAGCGCTCGCGATCACCAACGGGGTGTAGCTTAGCCTGGTAGAGCGCTACGTTCGGGACGTAGAGGCCGGAGGTTCGAATCCTCTCACCCCGACCAGAAAATCAGTATTTGTTGTCAAACAACGTCCCCCTGAGCGGTGCGGGCCTGCTTTGGATTTACATCGAGCAGGCAATCGGAGATGATTAGGCGCTAATGCGCCCCCGTAATACATTTTCAGGTCATGTCCGCAGTTGAAACCGCCAGCAAAGATTCAAGCAGCATAGCCCTCCCCGGGTTGGGCCGTGCCCTGATTCTGGCGGGCAAACTGGGGCAAAAGTCCGCCGAGGACATATACCGCAAAGCCACTTCCGGACGCACCAGCTTCATTGCTGAATTGACCGGCTCGGGGGCCGTGTCCGCTGCCGATCTGGCCCACACCATGTCGTCAGCGTTCGCCGCGCCCCTGGTCGATTTGGACGCGCTGGACGCCCAGCGCCTGCCCAAGGGACTGCTGGACGGCAAGATTTGCCAGGCCTATCGCGTGGTGGTGTTGAGCAAGCGCAACAACCGGCTGATGGTTGCGACCGCCGATCCCTCGGATCAGGAGGCGGTGGAGAAGATCAAGTTTGCAACGCAGCTTGGCGTCGACTGGGTCATAGCCGAGTACGACAAGTTGCTCAAGTTGGTTGAAGCCAACACCGCAACGGCCACCGAGACGATGGAGGAGATCATCGGTGGCGAGTTCGAGTTTGACGAGGCCGCCGCGGATGGCCTGTCCGAAAACGAACAGGCTGCCGTATCGGAGGTAGACGACGCACCCGTCGTCAAGTTCCTGCACAAAATGCTGCTGGACGCCTTCAGCATGCGCGCATCCGACCTGCACTTCGAGCCCTACGAACACACCTACCGCGTACGTTTTCGCATCGACGGCGAATTGCGCGAAATTGCGGCGCCCCCCATCGCCATCAAGGACAAGCTGGCTTCTCGCATCAAGGTGATATCCAAGATGGATATTTCAGAGAAGCGGGTGCCGCAGGATGGCAAGATGAAGCTCAAGGTCGGGCCCAACCGGGTCATCGACTTTCGGGTCAGCACGCTGCCCACGCTTTTTGGCGAGAAGATCGTCATCCGTATTCTCGACCCGAGCAACGCCAAGCTGGGCGTTGACGCACTTGGTTATGAACCGATCGAAAAGGAACGCCTTCTGGAGGCGATCGGACGACCGTACGGCATGGTGCTCGTCACCGGGCCCACCGGCTCGGGCAAGACGGTTTCGCTCTATACCTGCCTCAACATCCTGAACCGGCCAGGGGTCAATATCGCTACGGCGGAAGACCCGTCCGAAATCAATTTGCCGGGTGTCAACCAGGTCAACGTCAACGACAAGGCGGGCCTGACGTTCGCCGTCGCACTGAAGTCCTTCCTGCGCCAGGATCCGGACATCATCATGGTCGGCGAGATTCGCGACCTGGAGACCGCCGACATCGCCATCAAGGCGGCGCAGACCGGGCACCTTGTGCTGTCGACGCTGCACACGAACGACGCGCCCACCACCCTGACGCGCATGCGCAATATGGGTATTGCGCCGTTCAACATCGCCTCGAGCGTGATCCTTATAACGGCGCAGCGACTGGCCCGGCGCCTGTGTACCAACTGCAAGTCGGTGCTCGACTTGCCGCGCAAAGCCCTGATCGATGCCGGTTTCCGTTCCGAGGAGATCGACGGCTCATGGACGCCCTACAAGCCGGTTGGTTGCCAGATGTGCAATGGCGGCTACAAGGGCCGGGTCGGCATCTACCAGGTGATGCCCATCACGGAGGAAATACAGCGAATCATCCTGCGCGACGGCAGCGCATTGGACATCGCCAAGCAGGCCGAGAAGGAAGGCGTTGAGTCGTTGCGTCGAGCCGGTCTGCGCAAGGTTCGCATGGGATTGACGTCGCTCGAAGAAATACTGGCCGTGACCAACGAATAGAAACAGGGACCCAGAGGACCATATGGCAACTGCGACAAAACCAAAAGAAATCAAGGAAGCGGTTTACGAATGGGAGGGCAAGGACCGCAACGGCAAGCAGGTGCGCGGCGAAACACGTGCCTCCGGCGAGAACCAGGTGCTCGCGTCATTGCGCCGGCAAGGTGTCATACCGGTAAAGATCAAGAAGCGCCGCAGCGGTGGCGGCGGAAGGATAAAGCCCAAGGACATGGCGATCTTCACACGCCAGCTGGCCACCATGATGAAGGCCGGTGTTCCCCTGCTGCAGGCTTTTGACATCGTCGGCCGCGGCAACCCGAATCCGCGCGTCACCAAACTGCTCAACGACATCCGCACCGACGTTGAGACGGGTACCTCGCTGAGCGTCGCGTTCCGCAAGTTCCCCCTGTACTTTGACAACCTGTACTGCAATCTGGTCGAGGCGGGTGAGTCCGCCGGTATCCTGGATCAGCTGCTGGACCGGCTGGCGGTCTATATGGAAAAGACCGAGGCGATCAAGTCGAAGATCAAGTCGGCGCTCATGTACCCGATCACGGTGCTAATCGTGGCCTTTGTCGTGGTGTCGGTGATCATGATTTTCGTGATCCCGGCCTTCAAGGAGGTTTTCTCCAACTTCGGCGGCGAATTGCCTGGCCCGACGTTGATCGTGATCGCCATGAGCGAGATTTTTGTCAAGTGGTGGTGGCTGATCTTCGGTGGCCTGGGTGGCGGGGTGTACTTCTTCATGGAGGCATGGAAGCGCAACGAACGCATGCAGGAGATCATGGACCGCATCATGCTCAAGCTTCCGATATTCGGGACGCTGGTCGAAAAATCCTGCATCGCCCGCTGGACCCGGACGCTCTCCACCATGTTTGCCGCCGGTGTGCCGCTGGTGGAAGCACTGGATTCCGTGGGCGGCGCGGCCGGCAACGCGCTGTTCGCCCAGGCGACGGTCAAGATCCAGCACGAGGTGTCCACTGGAACGGCCCTGACCGCGGCAATGACCAACGCCAACATCTTTCCGTCCATGGTGCTGCAGATGTGCGCCATTGGAGAGGAGTCGGGGTCCATCGACCACATGCTGGGCAAGGCGGCGGACTTCTTCGAGGCCGAAGTGGACGACATGGTGGCGGGCATTTCCAGCCTGATGGAGCCCATCATCATCGTCATCCTGGGCTCCGTCATTGGTGGCATCGTGGTTGCCATGTACCTGCCGATCTTCAAGCTGGGGGCCGTGGTCTGATGCTGGTGTCGCCCGCGGCGGATGTCGCGTTATTCGCCGTACTCGGTCTTCTCGTCGGCAGTTTCCTGAACGTCGTCATCCACCGCGTGCCACGCATGCTGGAGACCGAGTGGGCTGCCAATTGCGCAGAATTGGCAGGCAAGGAGCCCGAAGAAAGCAAACCATTCAACCTGGTGCGGCCGCGTTCGCGCTGTCCGCATTGCCAGCACCAGATCCGCGCATTCGAGAATATTCCAGTGTTGAGCTACCTGGCACTGCGCGGCAAATGCTCCAACTGCAAAGCACCGATTGGCATTCGTTACCCGCTGATTGAACTCGCAACAGCAGGCCTCTTTGCCGCCATTGCCAGCCGTTACGGAATCGGCTGGATTGCGCTGGTGTGGGCAGCGCTGGCCTGCCTGCTGCTGGCCCAGTTCCTTATTGATTTCGACACCCAGCTGTTGCCCGACGACCTGAACTACCTGATCCTCTGGCTGGGCCTGATTGCGGCTGCGTCAGGATGGACCACGGTGCCTCTGAAATCCGCTGTATGGGGGGCCGTGTTCGGTTACATGAGCCTTTGGTCGGTGTACCAGGTGCACCACATGCTGACGGGCAAGCAGGGCATGGGGCATGGCGACTTCAAGTTGCTGGCGGGGCTTGGCGCCTGGTTCGGTTCTGAGTACCTGGTCGCCTTGATACTGCTTTCCTCCGTCGTTGGTGCGGTACTGGGTATCGCCCTGATGGTGATTGGCCGCATTGCCAATCGCGACATTCCGATTCCCTTCGGTCCCTTCCTGGCGGGCGCCGGCCTGCTTGCCATGCTGGCAGGCCCGGGGCGACTTGAACAAGTGATCCCCTTCGCGTTTCCCTTCGCGCATCTGGCCCGCTGAGCCCATGTTGCGGTTGGGTCTGACCGGCGGTATCGGCAGCGGCAAGAGCACGGTCGCAGCCATGCTGCAGGCGCTCGGCGCAGCGCTGATCGACGCCGACGCCATCTCGCGCGGCACGACCGCCTCCGGGGGCTCGGCCATTGGCGCGATTCGCCTGGCCTTTGGCCCTGACTTTATTGATGCGCACGGCGCACTCGCCCGCGACCGCATGCGCCAGGCCACGTTCGCCGACCCGCAAGTGCGGGCCCGGCTCGAAGCCATCATCCACCCGCTGGTCGGTGAGGAATCGGCCCGGCGCGAAGCTGCAGCATTGGCCAGTGGCGCCGCCTGCGTGGTGTTTGACATCCCATTGCTTGTCGAATCAGGCAGGTGGCGACGCAAGGTGGACGCCGTGCTGGTGATCGATTGCACGGCTGAGGTTCAGATCGCGCGTGTCATGGCCCGTAGCGCCCTGGAGCGCGGCGCGGTGCAGCAGATCATTGCCTCGCAGGCGTCCCGCAGGCAACGCCTCGCGGCCGCCGACGTGGTGGTGTTCAACGCCGGCATCGGCCTGATGGAACTCGAGGCCCAAGTGGGCGCGGCTGCAGAGCGCTTGGGGCTATGATTGGCGCACCCGAAAGCACCGCGTGATCCTCTACGAATACCCCTTCAACGAGCGCATACGCACCTACCTGCGGCTGGAGCAGCTGTTTCGCCGGATGGCGCTCTTGTTACCCCGTGAGCACCCGCTCGACCACCATTACGCGCTGTCCACCATCTTTGAAGTGATGGACGTCGGCGCCCGGGCTGACCTGAAGTCCGATCTGCTCAAGGACCTGGAGAAAAACAAGCAGGGATTGACGGCCTACCGCGGCAACCCGGCCATATCGGAAGCCATGCTGGAGGCCGTGATCACCCAGGTCGACCAGTGTTATGCCGCGCTGGCCAGCCTTCCCGGAAAGGCCGGCCACGCCTTGACCGAGAACGATTGGCTGATGGGAATTCGCAGCCGTGCCGGCATTCCCGGCGGCACGTGCGAATTCGACCTGCCAGCCTACTACGCGTGGCAACACCATGCACCGGAGCAACGCCGTGCCGACCTGCAGCGCTGGGCACTCACGTTGGCACCGTTGGCAGACGCCGTCGCGCTGGTACTCAAGCTGCTGCGCGAAACCGGCGCTCCGCAAAAGGTCGTCGCCACTGGCGGGCAGTACCAGCAAAACCTGCCCCAGGGCAAGACCTTTCAGCTGCTGCGTATGCAGCTTGACCCGACGCTCGACCTGATCCCGGAGATCAGCGGCAATCGGCTGATGATTTCCATTCGCCTGATGCGCCAGGGCGCCGATGACCGGCTGCACGCCTCAGCTGATGAAAGCCCGTTTGCACTGACGCTGTGCGCCTGAGTGGCAGTGGCGAAGGTGGTAGCGTGAACGAGCCGGCCGACCCGAACTTTTTTCGCACGGTGACCTGCCCGCGCTGCCAGGGCGACAGCGTGTACGCTGCCAGCAACCCCTATCGACCGTTCTGCAGCCAGCGCTGCAAAGCGTCCGATTTTGGAGCCTGGGCGGATGAGAGTTTTCGCCTCGCGCCGCCCGCGCAGGAGGGGGACGACGAGTTGCCGCTGGCTGGCAGTCCCCTGCAGTAAGTCGAAGCAGGTCAAGCCCCTGCGTGGGTCGGGCCGTTGTGGCCGCGTTCGGCGGCCAGCAGGGCGAGTACCGGAATCGCGCCGGGCAATACCGGGGCAACACCTGCCGGCAAGGCTTCCCACACAGCCTGCTGCGATTCACGCATCTGCAGAGCGCCGTCCCAGCCCCATACCTTGCAAAAATGCAGGCGAACCAAGGCGTGCGGATAGTCCACCAGTTCCTCATGCCAGGCTTCTGAAGCATGTATGGTGATGCCCAGTTCCTCCTGCAGTTCGCGGCGCAGGGCGGCGTCCACAGTTTCGCCGCGCTCCAGCTTGCCGCCCGGGAATTCCCAATACCCCGCGTAGACCTTGCCAACCGGCCGCGACGTCATCAGAAAGCGGCCGTCTGGTCGCACCAGAATGCCAACTGCCACATCGACCACGGCGCGCTGAGCCGGGCCTGCGCGCGGCAACTGCGGATCGGCCAGCAGCGGCGGCACGCTCACGCCGGTTCCGACTGGCGCCCGGCGTAATCGCGCGCGAACTGGTAAGCCACGCGGCCGCTGCGTGAAGCCCGCTCCAACGCCCACACGAGCGCCTGCGGGCGCGCCGCAACGATGGCCGGATCGGATACACCGAAGGACGACAGCCATTGCGCCACGATCGTCAGGTACTCTGCCTGGGTGAACGGATAAAAGCTGACCCACAGACCGAAACGCTCTGACAGGGATATCTTCTCTTCGACCACCTCGCCCGGATGCACCTCGCCATCGTCGGTATGGGTATAGGTGAGGTTTTCCTTCATGTATTCAGGCAGCAGGTGGCGCCGGTTGCTGGTCGCGTAGATCAGCACGTTGGGTGTGGTCTGCGCCACCGACCCGTCCAGAATGGATTTGAGCGCCTTGTAGCCCGGCTCACCCTCTTCGAAGCTCAGGTCGTCGCAGAAAACGATGAATTTCTCGGACCGGTCGGAAACCACGTCGACGATGTCGGGCAAATCAGTAAGGTCGGCTTTGTCGACCTCGATCAGGCGTAACCCGCGCGCGGCGTATTCATGCAGGCAGGCCTTGACCAGGGAAGACTTGCCGGTTCCCCGCGCACCGGTAAGCAACACGTTGTTGGCGCTCTTGCCTTCGACAAACTGCAGGGTGTTGCGCTGGATACGCTCTTTTTGAGCGTCGACTTCCTTGAGATCGGAAAGCGAAATGGTCCCCACATGGCGCACCGGCTCCAGTGTCCCGTGGCCGGATGCGCGTTTTCGGTAGCGGTAGGCGATCCCGGCGTCCCAGTCCGGCACCGACAGGGGTTGCGGCAGTATGGATTCAATGCGGCTGATCAGTTGCTCAGCCCGCACCAGCAGGTGTTCGAATTTCTCGTTCATGGGAATGGGCTGTCCGAAAAGGCCACGACGGCGGCGCAATCGATGTCAGGACCGGTAATCGGCGTTGATCGACACGTAGTCGTGACTCAGGTCGCAAGTCCACATGGTTTCACACGCCTGACCGCGACCGAGATGTACGCGCACAGTGATTTCGCTCTGCTTCATGACGCGTTGCCCGTGGGCCTCCTGGTAGCCCGGATGGCGTCCGCCCCGGGTTGCCACATGCACGTCATCGAGGTACAACTCGATGCCTCCCTGATCCAGATCCGCTATCCCGGCATACCCGACCGCCGCCAGAATGCGACCCAGATTGGGATCGCTGGCAAAGAAGGCGGTTTTCACGAGCGGCGAGTGGGCAATCGCCGCAGCGACCTGCAGGCATTCGCCCTTGTTGCGCCCACCCTCGATCTGCAGGGTGATGAACTTGGTCGCGCCTTCGCCGTCGCGCACGATGGCATGCGCCAGGCTGCGTGCCACTTGCTGCATGGCGGCGAACAGCGCCCGTCCGTCCGTGCCGTCCAGTGCCGTGACCGGCGCATTACCGGCGCGGTTGGTGGCAATGACCACGAAGGAGTCGTTGGTGGACGTGTCCCCGTCCACCGTCACGCGATTGAACGAGGCGTCTGCAAGTTCCCGGCTGAGTTGCTGCATCAGCGCAGGGGCAACGCAGGCATCCGTCGCCATGAAGCCAAGCATGGTTGCCATGTTGGGCCGAATCATCCCTGCACCTTTGCTGATGCCCGTCACCTTGATGGCCTTGCCGCCCACGACGGCGCTCGCGCTGAAGGCCTTGGCCACCGTGTCCGTTGTCATGATTCCTTGCGCCGCGGCCAGCCAGTTGTCGGGCGTCGCGGCGGCAATGGCGGCGGCGAGTCCAGCCTCGATACGCTCCACCGGCAGCGGCTCCATGATGACGCCGGTCGAAAACGGCAGCACGCCTTCGGCCGGTATGTGCAACGCGGCAGCCAGGGTGGTGCAGGTGCGCCGCGCCCGCGCCAGCCCATCGGCGCCGGTGCCGGCATTGGCGTTGCCGGTATTGACTACCATCGCCCGGACGGCCGAACCACTCGCCAGATGCTCGCGGCACACCTGTACGGGGGCGGCACAAAAACGGTTCTGCGTAAATACGGCGCCGACGCTGGCACCCGGCTCCAGCAGAAACAGCGTCAGGTCCTTGCGTGCGGCTTTGCGGATGCCGGCCTCCACAACTCCAATACGCAATCCATCGATCGGCAACAGATCGGCAGCCAGGGGGGACAGCAGGTTGACCGGCATCTCAGACCCTCAATTCAATCTACCGTGGCACTGTTTGTACTTCTTGCCGCTGCCGCACGGGCAGGGCTCGTTACGTCCGACACGGGGCACCTGAGCGCCAAAGGCAGCGCCAGCGCCGAGCGCAGCAGATCCCGCCCGCGCTGTGTCGCTGGTGGTCTGCACCTCGCCGGTCTCGGTGGGTGCGGTGTACGTCACGTTGGCGATGCTCTCGGCACGGCTCTCCATCTCCTGCGCGGCCTGATCGAGTTGTTCACCCGACTGGATGCGCACCGTCATCAGCACCTTGGTCACTTCGTTCTTGACGGAGTCGAGCAGCTGCCCAAACAGCTCGAAGGCCTCCCGCTTGTATTCCTGCTTGGGCTGCTTTTGCGCGTACCCACGCAAGTGAATGCCCTGGCGCAGGTAGTCCAGGGCGCTCAGATGTTCGCGCCAATGGCTGTCGATGCTCTGCAACAACACCATGCGCTCGAACTGCGTAAAGTTCTGGCCGCCAACCTGCTCCACCTTGGCATCGAAAGCCGCGTTCGCCGCCGCTTGTACCTGTTCCAGAATGTCTTCGTCCGAAATCACACTGGATGACTGCAGCTTTTGCTGCAGATCGGTATCGATTTGCCATTCGTCAGCCAGTATCTTTTGCAGCGTTGCGATATCCCACTGCTCTTCCACCGACTCCACCGGTACGTATTGCCGCACCAGGTCGGCAAAGCAGCCTTCGCGCAGCCCGGCGATCTGGGCTGTCAGGTCACTCGCGTCCAGGATGCTGTTGCGCTGCTGGTAGATCACCTTGCGCTGGTCATTGGATACATCGTCGTACTCGAGCAACTGCTTGCGCATATCGAAGTTGCGCGCCTCCACCTTGCGCTGCGCGCTCTCGATGCTGCGTGTCACGATGCCCGCCTCGATCGCTTCGCCGTCGGGCATCTTCAGGCGGTCCATGATGGAGCGAACCCGGTCGCCCGCAAATATGCGCATCAGCGGATCGTCCAGGCTCAGATAGAAGCGCGACGAGCCCGGATCTCCCTGGCGCCCGGAGCGGCCGCGTAGCTGGTTGTCGATACGGCGTGACTCATGGCGTTCGGTTGCGATGATGCGCAGGCCGCCAACAGACGTCACGCGTTCATGGTCCGTTTTCCACTGGCTGCGGGCTTCGGCAATCTGCTTGGCGCGCGCCGTGTCGTCCAGTGACTCGTCAGCTTCAATGGCCTGCACCAGCTTTTCGACGTTGCCGCCCAGCACGATATCGGTGCCGCGCCCCGCCATATTGGTGGCGATGGTGATCATGCCCGGGCGTCCGGCCTGGGCCACGATGTCGGCTTCGCGAGCATGTTGCTTGGCGTTGAGCACCTGGTGCTGCAGCTTGGCTTTTTCCAGCAGCGTGGAAATGATCTCGGAGTTTTCGATCGAAGTCGTACCCACCAAGACCGGCTGGCCACGCTCGTGGCAGTCGCGAATGTCGAGGATGGCCGCTTCGTATTTCTCGCGCGTCGTCTTGTAGACGCGGTCCAGCTGGTCTTCGCGCCGGCTCGGCCGGTTGTGCGGAATGACCACGGTCTCCAGGCCATAGATTTCCTGGAACTCGTAGGCTTCGGTATCGGCGGTGCCGGTCATGCCGGCAAGCTTGTTGTAGAGCCGGAAATAGTTCTGGAACGTGATCGAAGCCAGCGTCTGGTTCTCCGGCTGGATCGACACACCCTCTTTGGCTTCCACCGCTTGATGCAAGCCATCGCTCCAGCGACGACCTGTCATGAGGCGGCCCGTGAATTCATCCACGATGGTGACTTCACCATCTTGAACCACATAATTTTGATCGCGGTGATACAGGTGATGCGCGCGAAGAGCCGCATTCAGGTGATGCATCAACGCGATGTTGGCGGGGTCATAGAGCGACGCGCCTTCGGGGATCAAACCAAGATTGAACAAAATGCGCTCGGCATTCTCATGGCCCTGCTCGGTGAGGTAAGCCTGATGGCTTTTTTCATCAACCGTGAAATCACCTGCTTTGATCACGCCTTCGCCGGTGCGCGGATCGGCTTCGCCTTCTTGCTTGACGAGCAGCGGCACCACTTTATTGAGCGCCAAGTACACATCAGTTTGGTCATCGGCTTGGCCGGAGATGATGAGCGGCGTGCGGGCTTCGTCAATCAGAATCGAATCCACCTCATCCACAATGGCGAAATTCAGGCCGCGCTGCACGCGATCTGCGGTTTCATAAACCATGTTGTCGCGCAGATAGTCAAAGCCGTATTCGTTGTTGGTGCCGTAGGTGATATCAGCGCGGTAGGCGGCCTGCTTTTCTTCGCGGCTCATCTGCGGCAGATTGATGCCCACCGACAGCCCAAGGAAGTTGTAGAGCTTGCCCATCCATAGTGCATCGCGATTGGCCAAATAATCGTTAACCGTGACCACATGCACACCAATACCAGCCAATGCGTTGAGATACACCGGCAGCGTGGCGGTGAGCGTTTTGCCTTCGCCAGTGCGCATCTCGGCAATTTTGCCCTGATGCAGCGCCATACCGCCTACGAGTTGCACATCAAAATGCCGCATCTTCATCGCACGCTTAGAAGCCTCGCGCACCACGGCAAACGCTTCTGGCAAG
>JANNDB010000231.1:0-3246 GCA_031387285.1 Betaproteobacteria bacterium
AATGGGCTCTTCACACCCGCATGACCGCCCGCTCCTGCCGCCACGGCGACCAGGCCGTCAGCGCCTTTTTCGATCGCCTTGTGGGCAAAGCGGTTGTTGATGATGTCGTGCAGCACCACGCCTCCATAACTGTGCGCTGCCGCGTTGATGTCTTCGCGCGCGCCCAAGCTGGTGATCGTGATGGGCACCCTGTACTTGACGCACATCGCCATGTCATGTTCGAGCCGGTCGTTGCTCTTGTGCACGATCTGGTTCACGGCGAAAGGCGCAGCCGGCCTGTCCGGGTTGCGCTGGTTATAGGTAGCCAGCGTTTCGGTGATCTCGGCCAGCCACTCGTCGAGTTGGGAAGCGGGGCGTGCGTTGAGTGCGGGCATGGAGCCGACCACACCGGCGATGCACTGCGCTATGACCAGTTTGGGATTGCTGATGATGAACAGTGGCGCGGCGATGATGGGCAGCGGCAGGTGGTCGAGGGGAGGCGGTAGTCTGGACATGCGATGGGAAGAAGAGTTCAGTTCAGAAGGATTCGAGCGCGAGCGCGGTGACGCTCTGGGCGCCTTCGACGATGGCGTCACGCATGCCGGGGGCGCGCGACAACAGGTGATCGGCGTAGAAGCGCGCCGTCACGATCTTGGCCTGCATGAAGGCCACTTCCTGGCCAGCCGCCAGTTTCTGCTCGGCAACCAGCAGCGCACGCGCCATCTGCCAGCCCGCCACCAGATTGCCGGCCAGCATGAGGTAGGGCACGCTGCCTGCGAAGACGGCATTGGGTGACGCCTTGGTCTGACCGGCGACGAACTTCACCACATCCGTGAACGCCAGCCGCGCAGCCTGTAGTCGGCGCAGCACGGCAAGCGCATCGGGGGTACCACTCTTGCGCAATTGCGCCTCCGTGCCTTCGACCTGTGCGGCAATGGCCAGCGCGGTGCGACCGCCATCACGCGAGGTCTTGCGCCCGACAAGATCGTTCGCCTGGATGGCCGTTGTGCCTTCGTAGATTGTCAATATCTTGGCGTCACGGTAATACTGCGCGGCGCCGGTCTCCTCGATGAAACCCATGCCGCCGTGCACCTGCACACCCAGGCTGGTGACTTCCAGGCTCATTTCCGTGCTGTAGCCCTTGACCAGCGGCACCAGGTATTCGTAGAAGGCCTGGTTCTGCTTGCGCACTTCCGTATCCGGATGCGCGTGCGCCGCGTCGTATGCGGCGGCGGCAACACTGGCCATGGCGCGGCAGCCTTCGGTGCTGGCGCGCATGGTCATCAGCATGCGCTTCACGTCCGGGTGGTGGATGATGGGTGCGCTGGCCTGTATGGAGCCGTCCACCGGGCGGCTCTGCACCCGCTCGCGCGCGAACTGCACCGCCTTTTGATAGGCCCGCTCGGCGATCGCGATGCCCTGCACCCCGACCGCGTAGCGCGCCGCGTTCATCATGATGAACATGTACTCCAGACCACGGTTCTCCTGCCCCACCAGAAAGCCAATGGCACCGGGTCCGGCGCCATTCGCATTCACCGCGCCCTTGCCGTCGCCGTATTGCAGCACCGCCGTGGGCGAGGCCTTGATACCCATCTTGTGTTCGATGCTCACGCAGAACACGTCGTTGCGCTCAGCGCAACTCCCGTCGGCACGCACCATGAACTTGGGCACCACAAAAAGGCTGATGCCCTTCACGCCCTCCGGCGCCCCGCTCACCCGCGCCAGCACCAGATGGACGATGTTCTCGGCCATGTCGTGCTCGCCATAGGTGATGAAGATCTTGGTGCCGAAGACGCGGTAGGTTCCGTCAGGTTGCGGCTCGGCGCGGCTGCGCACCATGGCCAGGTCGGAGCCGGCCTGCGGCTCGGTCAGGTTCATGGTGCCGGTCCACTTGCCGCTCACCAGGTTGTCCAGGTAGGTCGCCTTGAGTTCGTCGGAGCCGGCGGTGAGCAGCGCCTCTATCGCCCCATCGGTCAACAACGGGCACAGTGCAAAACTCATGTTCGCGCTGTTGACCATCTCGATGCACGCAGCGCCAATGGTTTTCGGCAAGCCCTGGCCGCCATAGGCGCCGGGGTGCTGCAGCCCCTGCCAGCCACCTTCGGCGAACTGGCGGAACGCCTCCTTGAAGCCGGGGGTGGTCGTGACCACTCCGTCGTGGAATGCGGAAGGATTCCTGTCGCCCTCCCAGTTCAGCGGCGACAACACAGCTTCGTTGAATTTGGCTGACTCCTCCAGCACCGCACGGGCAGTCTCCAGCCCCGCGTCTTCGTAGCCGGGCATCTGCGCAACCTGCTCAATGTTGGCCAGATGCTCCATCGTGAACAACATGTCCTTGACAGGCGCAACATAACTCATGGTGACCTCCAGATGGGAGAAAGCCGTTCACCCTGCGCAGCGTTACGCAAGGGAACGGCCGAAAAGACGATCAGCCCGGGATTACAGGGCCGTGACCAGTTCGGGCACGGCAACGAAGAGATCCGCCACCAGGCCGTAGTCGGCCACCGAGAAAATCGGCGCCTCCTCGTCCTTGTTGATCGCCACGATGACCTTGCTGTCCTTCATGCCGGCCAGGTGCTGGATAGCGCCACTGATGCCGCAGGCCACGTACAGCTGCGGCGCAACGATCTTGCCGGTCTGTCCGACCTGCCAGTCGTTGGGCGCGTAACCGGCGTCCACCGCGGCACGCGATGCGCCCATGGCGGCGCCCAGCTTGTCGGCCAGCGGCGTCATGACTTCCATGAACTTCTCCGAACTGCCCAGGGCGCGGCCACCACTCACCACGATCTTCGCCGCGGTAAGTTCAGGGCGGTCGTTACGCGCAATCTCGCTGCCCATGAAAGTGGCTTTGGCACTGGCCGCAACGGCGGTCAGGGACTCGACGGCGGCCGTTCCACCACTGGCAGCAGCCGGATCGAACCCGGTGGTGCGTACCGTCAGCACCTTGACCGCATCCAGGCTCTGCACCGTGGCGATCGCGTTGCCGGCATAGATCGGTCGCTCGAAGGTATCGGCGCTGTCGACCTTGGTGATGTCGGAGATCTGCCCCACGTCGAGTTTGGCGGCCACCCGGGGGGCGATGTTCTTGCCCGATGCCGTGGCCGCGAACAGGATGTGGCTGTACGAGGAGGCAATGGCCAGCACTTGCGCAGAGACGTTCTCGGCCAGGCCGTGCGCGAAACCGGCAGCGTCGGCATGCAGCACCTTGCTCACACCGGCAATGGCGGCAGCGGCAGCGGCGGCGGCGGCGGCGTTTTCCCCGGCCAC
>JANNDB010000613.1:0-1842 GCA_031387285.1 Betaproteobacteria bacterium
AGGATTTTGTCCGCTACGCCCCGGTCACGAGCCGCCCCAAAGTGCAATGGCCGCATGGCAAGCGGCTGGCGTTCTGGATCGTGCCGAACGTCGAGTTCTACGAATACACGCCACCGCCCGCGCGCGGGCGCGAGACCTGGGACCGCGTGCCGAGCCACCCGGATGTGCGGGAGTACGGCTTTCGCGACTATGGCAATCGGGTCGGCATCTGGCGCATGACGGAACTGCTCGACCAGTATCCGGTGCGGCCCACGGCCTCATTGAACCTGGCGCTGCTCGATCATTTCCCGGAGATTGCGCAGCTGATCCGCGAGCGTGGATGGGCGGTGATGAGCCACGGCATCTACAACACGCGCTTCCTGTATGGCATGGACGAGGCACAGGAGCGCGCCTTCTACACCGACAACGTCGATTCGCTGATGCGCCACACCGGACAGAAGCTCAAGGGCATATTGACGCCGGCCATCACCAACACGGCGCGCACGCCCGAACTGATTGCCGAGGCGGGGCTGAGTTACCACGCTGACTGGGTGCATGACGATGTGCCGGTTCCGATCCTCGTGCCAGGACGCCGGCTGGTCTCGATGCCCTACTCGTACGATCTCAATGACGCGCCACTGTGGGATGGCCGTCCCTATGGCGGGCGCTACTTCGTCGACGCCTGCAAGGCAGCGTTCGACAGGTTGTATGCCGAAAGTGCCGACGGTGGCCGCGTGTTCTGCATCGCCCTGCATCCCTACCAGATCGGGCAGCCCCACCACATTGGTCATTTGCGCGAACTGCTCGACCATATCTGCGCGCATGACGGTGTCTGGCATGCCACCGGGGATGACATTGCCGCGCATTTTCTGGCCCATGACTACGACGCGCATGTGTCCCACGCAGCAGAGGTTGCCGAGCGGGCGGCAAAGACGGCTGCCGCGCGGCCCGCCGTGGTGGTGCGCTCGCGCGCCACCGTCGCCGTGGCGGGCGGTCCGGCGCCAGCCAAACGCAGCGTTGGAATGGTCCACCCGCATTACGCGTGGAATCCGTTGCCATTACGCGCGCCGCTGCGTTGGCCGGGCGGGCGCGGTCTGGCCGTTGTGCCATTGATCAATCTGGAAATGGTCGAGGACCCGTTGCCCGCTGGCTGGCCGCAGATCCATAGCGTGGGTGGTGGCCTGATCCGTGACTTCCCCAATATCTCGCGGGTATCCACGCGTGAATACGGCCACCGGGTTGGCATCTTCCGCCTGGTCGAGGCGCTGAAGCGGCGTGGCATGCGGCCGACGGTTGCCATCGATGTGCTGACGGCGGAGGCCTACCCGCAGCTGGTCGACTATCTGCGCGACGCCGGAGCCGAGTTTGTCGCGCATGGCCTTTCGGTCACCCGGCCGGTCACCAGCGCAATGGATGTAGCCCAGGAGCGCGACTACATCGCACAGACGCTGGAACGCCTTCAGGCCTGTGGGATCGTGCCTGACGGGTGGTTCGGCCCCGAGTACGGCGAGTCCACCCGTACGCCGCAATTGCTGGGTGAGGCCGGGCTGGGTTATGTGTGCGACTGGGCAAATGACGAGCAACCGTATGCGATGACAACGCCGGGAGACCTCGTGGCCATGCCGCTATGGGCCGATTTCGACGATCAGACGGTGCTCATCAATCGCATGTGCAACCAGGACATGTTCGAGGACCATTTCCGCAAGGCGCTGACCCAATTGCAGCAAGATGGCGCGGTGACCGCCCGGCTGTTGCACTTTTGCGTGCGGCCGTGGGTCACCGGTGCACCGTTGCGCATCGCGATGTTCGAGCGCGTGCTGGACCACATCCTTTTGCTCGGTCCGGTGTGGACGCCCACGGCGG
>JANNDB010000310.1:0-3975 GCA_031387285.1 Betaproteobacteria bacterium
TCGAGGTCAAGAACGGCCAGAAGAAGACCACGGAGCGTAAGTTCTTTCCGGGCTACGTGCTGGTCGAGATGATCATGGACGACGACACCTGGCACCTGATCAAGCACACCAACAAGGTGACCGGCTTCGTGGGTGGCGCCAAGAACCGCCCGTCCCCGATCTCGGAGGCCGAGGTCGCCAAGATCGTCAATCAGATGCAGGAAGGCACGGAGAAGCCGCGCCATAAGGTTGAGTTCGTGGTGGGTGAGTATGTGCGTGTCAAGGACGGCCCGTTCACCGACTTCAATGGATCAGTGGAAGACGTCAATTACGACAAGAGCAAGGTACGTGTGTCGGTGACGATCTTCGGTCGCTCGACGCCGGTGGAGCTGGAGTTTTCCCAGATCGAGAAGACCTGAGCCCGGCCGGTTGCGTCACAGCCATGGCTGTGTGCCGGCAAGAATTGGATTTCGCGTTTTTCGACTCGGCGCGATAGGTGGAAATGAGTCGTTAACCCCCGGGGAGCCGGGCGCTGCTGTATCAGATGGTGGCCCGGCGTCAGTACCCGCAAGGAGAGTAAGTCATGGCGAAAAAAATCGTCGGCTTCATCAAGCTGCAAGTGCCAGCTGGTAAGGCCAATCCGTCACCGCCGATTGGCCCCGCATTGGGTCAGCGCGGTTTGAACATCATGGAGTTCTGCAAGGCATTCAATGCCCAGACCCAGGGCGTCGAACCGGGCTTGCCATTGCCAGTCGTGATCACGGCTTTTGCCGACAAGAGCTTCACCTTCATCATCAAGACGCCGCCGGCGACGACCTTGATCAAGAAGGCGATCAAGCTCGACAAGGGTTCCGCCAAACCGCATAGCGACAAGGTTGGCAAGATTACCCGTGCCCAGCTCGAGGACATTGCCAAGGCCAAGATGAAAGATCTCACTGCGGCTGATCTGGACGCTGCCGTTCGCACCATTGCCGGTTCGGCCCGGTCCATGGGTGTCAGCGTGGAGGGCGTGTAAATGACGAAACTAACCAAGAAACAAGAGGCCGCTCCGGTCAAGATCGACAGCAACAAGCTGTATCCGCTGCTGGACGCGCTGGGCATGGTGAAGCAGTGCGCCACGGCCAAGTTCGATGAATCGATCGATGTGGCGGTGCAGCTCGGCATCGATGCCAAGAAGTCCGATCAGGTGGTGCGCGGCGCCGTGGTGCTGCCCAACGGCACCGGCAAGACAAAACGCGTCGCGGTTTTTGCGCAAGGTGCCAAGGCTGAAGAAGCCAGGGCAGCAGGCGCCGACATCGTCGGCATGGATGACCTCGCCGCCCGCGTCAAGGCCGGTGACATGCCGTTTGACGTGGTGATCGCCGCGCCCGACGCCATGCGCGTGGTGGGTACGCTGGGCCAGATCCTCGGCCCGCGCGGTTTGATGCCCAACCCCAAGGTGGGCACCGTCACGCCTGACGTCGCCACTGCCGTGCGCAACGCCAAGGCTGGTCAAGTGCAGTTCCGAGTCGACAAGGCGGGCATCGTGCATTCCACGATCGGCCGCCGTTCGTTCGACACCGACAAGCTCAAGGGCAACCTGAACGCGCTGATCGAGGCCTTGACCAAGGCCAAGCCGGCGTCGAGCAAAGGCATTTTTCTGAGGAAGATCGCGGTCTCCAGCACCATGGGGGTTGGCGTGCGGGTGGACACCCAGTCCCTCAACGCCTGACCGCGCTGGAGATGAAGAGGATTCGGGCTGCCTGAGATGGTGGCCAGATGTGGTGGGCTGCAAAGTTGCCGAAAGGCGGCCGCAGGCCATCCGAGACCGTTGGCGCACAGGGCAACCTGGGCTTAATCAGTGAAAGCCAACGCAGATGGCGATCCCGCTGCAAGAGGATTAGTTTCCGCTAACAGTTGGTCGCTGCAGTAAGGCGTGGCACCGGGCGATGATGCTTGCATCGCGCCAGGTGTCACTAACAAAAGGAGTAGACCTTGAGTCTGAATCGCAGTGAGAAAGAAGCCGTCATCCATGACGTGACCGGCCTCGCCGCAAAAGCTCAAACGCTCGTACTGGCGGAATACCGTGGAATCGCGGTCGCTGACCTGACCCGCTTGCGCACTGCCGCGCGCAGCAATGGTGTGGAATTGAGTGTGTTGAAAAACACCTTGGCCCGCCGTGCTGTCGCCGGAAGTGCCTTTGCGGTCGCGTCCGACATGATGACCGGCCCGCTGATCTACGGCTTTTCCCAGGATGCAGTCGCCGCCGCGAAAGTGGTGGCCGACTTCGCGAAGACCAACGACAAATTGGTAATCCGCGGTGGCGCATTCGGGGGCAAGGCGCTGGATGCAAACGCGGTGAAGCAATTGGCCAACATTCCTTCCAAGGAAGTATTGCTGGCGCAGTTGGTGGGCTTGTTGCAATCCCCGATTTCGCGTACGGCACGTGTGCTGTCTGCGCTGGCGGAGAAAAAAGGCGAAGCGGTTGCGGCTTGAAGCTGACGACCTGGAAATACCGGTATTCAACGAATCGGGATGGTTTTGCCGCAGTGCACACCGTCCCCCAACTGATAGAAGGAAACTGAAATGGCATTCGATAAAGACGCATTTTTGACCGCACTCGACAGCATGACGGTCATGGAACTCAACGACCTGGTGAAAGCCATCGAAACGAAGTTCGGAGTGAGCGCTGCCGCCATGTCCGCACCGGCCGCCGGTGCTGGCGCAGTGGCTGCTGCCGTGGAGGAAAAGACCGAGTTCAATCTGGTCCTGACCGAAATCGGCGCGAACAAGGTGTCGGTCAT
This sequence comes from Betaproteobacteria bacterium, assembly GCA_031387285.1. Taxonomy (GTDB): domain Bacteria; phylum Pseudomonadota; class Gammaproteobacteria; order Burkholderiales; family Burkholderiaceae_C; genus CAISIP01. The sequence goes on from JANNDB010000310.1 coordinate 2,763, forward strand.
CAAGGCCGTGCGCGAGATCACCGGCCTGGGTCTGAAAGAAGCCAAGGACCTGGTGGACGGTGCTCCGAAGAACGTCAAGGAAGGCATTGCCAAGGCCGACGCCGAAGCAGGCAAGAAGAAACTGGAAGAAGCTGGCGCCAAGGCCGAACTCAAGTAAACCTTGCGCAATCCGGGGCTGGGGCGCGTGCAAACGCCACCCAGCCCTTGGTGCTTGAAGAGCCCCCAGGACCGGGCCAGCCCGGTCCGGCCCCCAAGGGGCGCGAAGCTGCCCGGCGAAGCCGGTTCAACTTCAGAGCACACCAGAAAGTCCTGCGGCGGCAGGGCTTCCTAGTGTCTTCTGACCCCGACTGCAGAAGATGCCTTGGTTCGGGTTGCGCGCAATGTGCAGCCGTCCGCCAATGATTGGTAGTGGCCAATCACCAAGCCTGTCGAGCATGAGGCTCGACGCACAGTGCAGGACATCAGGACCTTTCGTCTTTGCCCGGAGAATTCATGGCTTACTCATTTACCGAACGCAAACGCATCCGCAAGAGTTTTGGAAGTCGCGACAGCGTGCTGGAGATTCCGTACCTGTTGCAGATGCAGAAGGACGCCTACACCGCGTTTCTGCAGGCTGACGTTGGCCCAAAGAAACGCACGGTGGAAGGTTTGCAGGCGGCGTTCGACGCGGCATTCCCCATCGTCTCGCACAACGGTTTTGTCGAGATGAAGTTCCTCGAATACAACCTCGCCAAGCCCGCCTTTGACGTGCGCGAGTGCCAGACCCGTGGCCTTACCTTCGCCTCTGCTGTGCGCGCCAAGGTGCAGCTGATCATTTATGACCGCGAATCCTCGACGTCGCAGAACAAGGTCGTCAAGGAAGTGAAAGAGCAGGAGGTCTACATGGGCGAGGTGCCCCTGATGACCGGCAAGGGCTCCTTCATCATCAACGGTACCGAACGCGTGATCGTGTCCCAGTTGCACCGCTCGCCCGGCGTGTTCTTCGAGCATGACAAGGGCAAGACGCACAGCTCGGGCAAGCTGCTGTTCTCGGCGCGCATCATTCCCTATCGCGGCTCATGGCTCGATTTCGAGTTCGACCCCAAGGACATCCTGTATTTCCGCGTCGACCGTCGCCGCAAGATGCCGGTCACGATCCTGCTGAAGGCCATCGGCCTGAATCCCGAGTCGATCCTGGCCAACTTCTTCGTGAACGACAACTTCCGCCTGATGG